>NZ_QUAE01000011.1:0-91266 GCF_003386945.1 Halobacillus trueperi
AATAAGGCGTGGGAATAGGGTCTGGGAAACGTCCGCATGAAAAGCGAATGGAGAAACGAACGTGTGTGTTTTTCTACTGACTGATCCAAAACACCGCAAATCGTCGTTTCCCTGACCCCGTATCCATGGCCAGGAATGGTCATTCATTATTTCAACTAGGCAAGGCTTCCCTTAAGGGTTCGCGATATGCGCTCACCGCACTCCCGCGAAAAGCGAGCTAATCCCCGCAGCCCCCATGCACTCACCAAAAGTCTCGAAACTGAGTCTTCCACAATAGGGAGCTATTATGAAAAAGGGGCAAAAAAAATAGCAGCCTTTGACAGCTGCTCCAAATCTCATGTTCTTTCTTATGTTTTTTGTGGAATACTAGACTTAGCGGGCCGGATGGTCACATTCGTCGCAAATGTTGCCGTAGCAGTCAGCTTTTTCCTGGATCACATTTCCACAGTTGGAGCAGTGCTTTTTCGGAAGGTTACGGAAGAACTCAAGAACACTCATCATCTGTAAATCGCCTCCAATTAATTTTTAATGTAAAACCATTGTATTATAACAATATTCAGAAATCAACCATCTGTTATAAAACAATCTACAATTAGGCAAAAAGTTTTAGGAGTGATGAAAATGAAAGTGACAATTATCGGTTATTGGGGAGCTTACCCTGCGGCGGGTAGTGCAACTTCAGGGTATTTATTTGAAAAAGACGGGTTTTCGATGCTAGTCGATTGTGGGAGCGGTGTGTTATCACGACTGCAACAATTTAAGAAGGTAGATGAACTGGATGCGGTCGTTCTTTCTCATTATCATCATGACCACATTGCAGATATTGGACCTCTTCAATATGCCTGCCTTGTTCAGAATACCATTGCAGAGACAAACAAAACGCTTTCAATCTATGGCCATAAAGAAGAGAAGGGGAAGTTTGAAACGTTAACACATCAATATACGAAAGGAATAGCTTATGACCCTGATAAAACGCTGGAAGTAGGTCCTTTTTCCATCCAATTCCAAAAAACGGATCATCCAGTCTCTTGTTATGGTATGCGGATTTCTGATGGTAATGACACGGCGGTTTACACAGCAGATACAAGCTATTTCAAAGAATGGGCGACATTTGCCAAAAATGCGGACCTTCTGATTACAGATACAAACTTTTATAAAGACATGGACGGAAAGAAAGCGGGGCATATGACGAGTACAGAGGCAGCCACCATCGCTGAAGAGGGCAATGTGAAGACATTATGGCTCAGTCATTTGCCACACTTTGGGCAGCTGACGAGGTTGCGTCAGGAAGCGGAGGATATCTTCGGCGGAACCATTCAATTGGCGGACGAAGGGCTTACATGGAGTAAATGAATTGTTTCCAAGCTCCTAAACGATTACAATGGTACATGGACATTACGGACTGAAAGGATGAAACGCATGCTTTTTATTGACCATGAGGGGATTAACGATCCTCGCATTAACTTGGCCATTGAAGAATACGCATTAAAAAATCTCGATATCAACGACACTTACTTACTGTTCTATATCAACGAACCTTCCATCATCATTGGTAAAAATCAAAATACGGTGGAAGAAATCAATACAAGCTATGTAGAGGAAAACGGGATCCATGTTGTTCGTCGTCTTTCCGGCGGAGGTGCGGTATATCATGATCTAGGAAACTTGAACTTCAGTTTCATTACGAAGGACGATGGGGACAGTTTTCATGATTTCGCTAAATTTACAAAACCGGTAACGGAAGCACTGAAGAAATTGGGTGTAAACGCAGAGTTGTCCGGGCGTAATGATATTGTGGCAGAAGATGGCAGGAAAATTTCAGGGAATGCCCAATTCTCAACCCGGGGCCGTATGTTCAGTCACGGTACATTAATGCTTGACTCAGAAATTGAGAACGTTGTTTCTGCTTTGAACGTGAAAACGGAGAAGATCAAGTCGAAGGGAATTAAATCGATTCGTAGTCGTGTCGCAAATATTTCTGAATTCCTTGATGAAAAAATCTCTATGGAAGAGTTCAAGAACTTGATCCTCCGCTATATTTTCAATGTCAAAGATGTGAAGGATGTTCCTCAATATAAGTTGACGAAAGAAGATTGGGAAAACATTTACAAGCTGGCAGAAGAACGCTATAAAAATTGGGACTGGAATTACGGCAAGTCTCCGAAGTTCAACATTCAGCATACGAAACGAATTGAAGGTGCAGGCAGCTATGACATTCGTCTCGATGTAGCCAAAGGGCACATTCAGAATGCGAAGATCTTTGGTGATTTCTTTGGTGTTGGAGACATCAATGAGATTGAAGAAAAACTAATTGGCACGAAGTATGAACGCCAGGCGATATCTGAAGCTCTAGGTGATGTGGATGTTTCTCACTACCTGGGTAAAATCAGCAAAGAAGATTTTCTTGATATGGTATATTAACAAAAAAGGAACGGTCCTCACCTAAGGACCGTTCCTTTTTTGTTAATTTCACTCCAGGTGTCTTAGGACGACAAATGTTGCTAAATAGTTTTCAGTATTTTATAATTATATTGAAAATTAATATAATGAATGACTATTCATTCATAATCAAGGGGGAGCATACATGAATCTAAGCGAACAACTGTCGCTTACGGCTCAGCGTCATCCCGCTAAAGATGCCTACATATTTCAAGGCGAGCGGGTGAGTTATCAAGAGTTTGATGCAACAGTCACTAAATTCGCTTCTAAGTTGTCTGAACTAGGTTATGGAAAAGGAGATCATTTGGCGCTTGTGAGCGGCAACAGTCCTTTGTTCATGATTGGACTTTACGGAGCACTCCGAGCAGGAACAACCGTCATACCAATTAATCCTACGTACACCGTTGATGAAATGAGTTACATTTTGAAAAATGGAGACGTCAAGGCTGTGATGACGATGGATGTATTGATCGAGAAGTTTGAAGTTATGGACCATGACCTCGATGTTGGCCACTATTTTGTAGCAGACACCGGAACAGGTGTGGATTTGGAGACTTCTTCATTAACCGAAAAAATGAAATCGTTTACAAGTGTTGTTGTAGAGGGAAGTTTAGATTATAAAGCCTCTCCACTTGATGATCAGGACGTGGGAGTTATTCTGTACACATCCGGAACAACAGGAAAGCCGAAAGGCGCGATGCTCACACATCAAAATTTATACTCGAACGCGACGGATGTAGCGGATTACCTGCAAATCACTTCAGATGATCGTGTGATTGCTACGTTACCAATGTTTCATGTTTTCTGCTTGACGGTCTGTTTAAACGCTCCCGTCATGAATGGCGGAACCGTTCTAATCGTACCTAAATTCTCTCCTCAAGAAGTATTTGCAACGGCGGAAGAACACCAGGCAACGGTGTTCGCGGGTGTACCGACCATGTATAACTATTTATTACAGACTGGAAAAGAACAGGCACAAACGTTCCGCCACATGCGTCTTTGCATTTCTGGAGGTTCCTCCTTGCCGGTCGCTTTATTGGAATCATTTGAAAAACAGTTCAACGTACGTGTTTCGGAAGGTTATGGACTCTCAGAAGCCTCACCTGTTACAGCTTTCAACCCCTTGGATCGACCAAGAAAAGCAGGATCCATCGGGCAAAATATTAAAAATGTCGAAAATAAAGTGGTGGATGAACTGGGCGAAGAGCTTCCTGACGGTGAGGTAGGCGAATTGATTGTCAAAGGTCCGAATGTCATGAAGGGATATTATAAACTTCCTGAAGAGACTGCTGTTACGATTCGGGATGGTTGGTTATATACAGGAGACATGGCTCGTCAGGATGAGGACGGATATTTTTACATCGTCGATCGTAAAAAAGATATGATCCTTGTTGGAGGATATAACGTCTATCCAAGAGAAGTAGAAGAAGTATTGTACCAACACGAAGATGTCACTGAAGTTGCAGTTGTAGGAACACCTGACCCTGAATTAGGGGAGACGGTCATCAGTTTTGTCGTTTCTAAAAATCCAACGTTAACAGAAGCACAACTGACCGAATATTGCCGGGATCATTTAGCGAAGTATAAGGTTCCTTCGCGCATTGAATTTATGTCAGAGCTCCCTAAAAATACGACAGGAAAAATCCTTCGCAAAAATTTACGGGAACAACTTACGAATTCTAAATAAGATCACACTATACAAAAAGCTCAAAGTCTCTCAGACTTTGAGCTTTTTAAATCTTCCTCTTCGCTTGTAATGTTATTGGGGATGGTTGGAACTTTTTCTTTTGCGAGACGTAGAAATTAGAAAGGGGGAAGAGTGATGGAAGAATTACATGAATCATTAATGGAAGCTAGAAGAAGATATCTCGAGAAAGAACGTCTACATAGAGAGAGGGAACAATTGAAAAAAGAACATAAAGAACTGTGTGCTAAAGAACAGCACTACTTAGAAAAGCTCAAGGAAGAACAAGAAGATGTCGAAAAGCTGGAACGTATGAGCCTTACCAATCTATTCGTTACGATAACAGGTAAGAAGCTGGAGAAAGTGGAACAAGAAAAGCAAGAGGCCCTGGAGGCACGTTTGAAATGGAGAGAAGCCCATCAATCCGCTTTTGAGGTGGAGAAAGAAGCAGAAGACCTTTCTAAAAGAATCACAGCTTGTGGAAATCCGAAAGCAGAGTATGAGGGGTTGTACCAGAGAAAAAAGCAATTCCTTATTTCTAAAGGTGAGGAAAAAGGCGAGCGGTTGCTTAAACTTAGTGAAAAACGTTCCTTGCTCCAGGCGGAGTTGGTTGAAATTAATGAGGCGATCCATGCAGGGAAGTCCGCCATGCAATCCTTGGAAAAAGCATCGGTTTCGTTGACTTCTGCTGAAAACTGGGGAGCACTGGATATGCTGGGAGGGGGGCTTTTGACTACGGCCGTCAAGCATTCGCGTGTAGATGATGCAGATACCGCCATCCATACCGCACAAAGACACTTGCGGAAGTTCGCAAATGAAATTGAGGACCTTGGCAATCATTACGATATTAACCTTCGTATATCTGGTGGTTTGACAGTTGGTGACTATTTTTTGGATGGTTTACTTGTGGATTGGTTCGTCCAGAATAAGATTCAATCTTCTCATGAAGAAGTAAGGGAAATTAGAAAAAAGACTTGTGAAGCTCTTCTTGATCTCGAATCACTTCAACGTCAATTTGCAACAGAAGAAAACCAATTGACAGAGGAGATGGATCATATTGTCCGATATACGTAATTGGAAGATTCAGTTGTCGCATGTCATTTACTAGAAAATTCGCACCAGTTTGCGGACCTCCGCAACTTTTTTTCGGTGAATCCGGACCTAGGATATATTACAATAGAAACAGATAAGCGGTGATGCTTATTTATCTCATAACTATTTATGATTTGGTTGTCATAAATAGGTCAGTAACGTTGTTTACTGATGAGTGTCATGGAAAAGTCTTTCCTCTCAAAAGAACTTTTCCAACAATTTATTCCCTCACTCAAAAGTTAACCAGTCGTCTCTTTTGGCCCATGCTCACGCGAGCATGGGCACTTTTTTTTCTTTTTTTGTCTTTTCTTATCCCACAAAAGCTCCCGTTTGTGGAAGACTCAGTTTCGAGACTCTTTCGGGTTTCGTTGCTGGGTTGAGCGTCAGGGGTGGTTGAGAAGCTACTCGCTTTCCTGTGGGGGAGTGGCGAGCTTCCTTGGACTACGTCCTGCGGGATCTCGCCTATCTCCTTTCTCCCACGGGAGTCTCGCAGCTTCCCAACCACCCCATTCGATATAGGTGCGTAACGAACCCCTTTACCAAGTTGGATTTGCCTTCCACGATCCCACTGTTAGAAGCATAAAGCGCGCTGTAACAAGCTTTCAGGATTCTAACACCTGAGCATGGGAGTTTATTCTTACAATTCCATCAAGCTGAATGGCTGCTTATTAGAGAAGTGGTTTCGAGACACTTAAATAGTAAAGGGGCGGAGGGGAATGGCGAGACTCCTACCTTAAGTGTACAGGCGCCTCGGTCAGCGGCGTATGGACTGGACTGAGCTGGCGGAGATAAAGGAAACACGAAGAACGGAGTGATTCGATGTTGACTTATCGTACAGAAGCGAGGGAAGTCTCACTAGCCGCTAGGCGCCGGAACCGGATATCTAATAGGAAAAAAGTGCATGGTGAGACCCCGCAGAGCGAAGCTTGAGGAGGCTCACCGCGCTCCCGCGGAAAGCGAGCTATTCCCCGCAGCCCCATCCACTCAACAAAAGTCTCGAAATCGAGTCTTACACAATCCTGCCAAATACTTTAATAAACTTTGTTGATTGTGTGAAAAATAACGGAATGATGGATGGAAGGGAGCTTAAACAGGGTGAAAAAATTAGAGGGTCAAGTTGTGTTGGTGACTGGTGCAAATCGTGGACAGGGAAAGGCAATTGCGGAATATTTGTTATCTCTTGGCGCAAAGGTGGCGTTTGGAGCGCGAAATGTCAACCTTGCTGAAAAGGTGGTAACATCTACAGGATCTTCGGAAGCATCTGCTGTACAGTTAGATGTTACGAAGAACGAGGAATGGATAGCTGCAACGGATAAGGTCGTGAAGAAATTCGGCCGGTTGGATGTGCTTGTGAACAATGCTGGCTTATTGATCCGCAAACCTTTTATAGAGATGAAAGCGGAGGAGTATGAGCAATTGATCCAAGTAAATCAGCTGGGGGTCTTTTTCGGAATGCAGGCAGCTATCCCTTATATGATCGAACAAGGCAAGGGTTCCATCGTGAATAACTTATCTATCTCTTCTTTCGCTCCGATTAGTCAGTCATCTGCATACGCAGCAACGAAAGCCTCTGTAGTGGCGATGTCGAAAGCTGCAGCTATTGAACTCGGACCGTCAGGGGTGCGTGTCAATATGGTTCACCCAGGTGGAGTGGAGACTGAGATGGCAACAGAGGGAAAAGGGGTTCCGGAATTTTATGATTCGATCCCTCTCGGCAGGATCGGGCAGCCCCGGGAAATAGCTAAAGCTATTGCTTTCCTTGCTTCTGACGATAGTTCTTATTGTACGGGAACGGAAATCGTTGTGGATGGTGGGATGACTTTAGGAACGTCTGATCGATGATCATTTAGGTTTTTTGTAGGTGATCATAAATTCTTCTTTTGTAAGATAAAAGTCACGTTCTGGTCTGCGTTGTAACAAATGGTGATTTTCGAGCTTATAATAACTTATCCGTTTATATGGGTCATCATCTATGACAGGAAGCTCCTGTGTCTGTTTCATATATTGGTCGACGGCATGTTGAACAAGATCGATATCCAGCGCAAGATTCCGGTCCTGTTCTTCAAACAACTCATAGGTTTCCCGGGACATGTAGAAGTTTTGAATAGGCACAGCCTTTAAGTAGGGGGCTAAAAGTTCATAATCCAAGGAAAGGTCCTCTTTGATGATCACACTCAGAGGAACATCTTTTGGTTTGGCATCCGCATAGGCATGGACGGCTTTTCGGACATCGTGGATGGATAAATCCTTCTTCTCCAGTTTCGGCTTCTTGTTTTTTCGGCTCCACATGTTGTATTCCTCCTAAATGAAATTTTGCTTGAGAGGTGTTTCAAATGAAAGATCAACCGGTTCAGCCTGAACTCGATTTCTTCACATTACTTAATCCTGACTTTGGTCGTGGTGAAGAGCAGAGAGGAAACAAAGGGCAGAAAGAAGAAAAGGTGTAATTGTAGTATAGCAGAATCGTCGAAATGAAACATTTTTTAAGAATGTTTAGACTTTTGTCGGGTGATTTGGTAAATTAAAGAAGATGAGCGGTAGGTTCGACCTGAGTGTAGAGCTGCCGCCACTTGAAATGAAAGAGGTGTTGTAGTGGATGACATATGTTCATGGAAAAGAATACGAGATTAATCCTCAGACCATTGCTCTTATTGCCACAAACAATGAGGATGGACAAGCTTTTACAGAAGTTATGGAAACGGATGAAAGCTTTGTCATTTCAAAATGGCCAAGTGATCTTATTGATCGTTCCTGCCGTTACTTTGCAAGCAGCCTTGATGGCCGGATTGCTGGCACAAAGCAATTGACCGGTTACACGCACAAACCACCGATTGTCATATCAGAAGCGATGGGCATTTATTTCTTCCCGATTATCTCCCCGAAACGAAAAGACTGCTCCTGGATCGCCCACAAATATATCCGCTCCTACCGTGGAGAGTCCAATAAAACGACGACTGTTCAATTCACGAACGGTATGACCGTGAATCTACCGGTTTCTGATGGCATGTTTGCCAATCAAGTGCAGCGAACCGCTCATTTGCGCGTCATTCTTGAGGACCGTTTCCATTCGACACCTGTGGTTGCTGACCATCGTGCCGAACGGATCGCTGAGACCTTCTCATAAGCTCGAACAAAATGTTTTCCACTTTTTTTCTGATGGCTGGATTGAAATAGTTGCGCTTCTCTTCATATCCATGAGCTAAAAAAAGGAAAGAGGTAAATGAATCGTTCCTTCCTGATTCAACCACCTGCAATTTCATCTGGTCCATTTGCTTTCTCAGTTCTCTCCGTTCCTTTCGCGCTTCCAGTTCCATTTTACCAAGCATCTCCATGTACGGCTCCTTGATTTTGAATTTCCCTTGTTCCATGTGTTTCCGATCCTGCCTAATCACAGTGATGGCCATAGATAAAAACAAATAGCGGGAAGCGAGATCCAATTCGTTTTGCTTTAGATACCTCATGTCATTCTCCTCCGAATACGAACAAGTGTTCTTGTTTGTATTATACCACGGAAAGGTCCAATGTATGCAAGATAGTTTTACAAAAAGGTTGAAAGTGGCAAGAGGGGGAAATACTAGATATGGGCTCACATACTGGTAGGCATGGAGCAGAATTTCAGATAAAATAAAGAAAAGCATACACTGGTCGCTAGTGTACATAAGGAGCAGCATCATGGATTCAGTGTTTGAAAAAATAAACCAATGGCGCCATTTAGCGGAGAATGATCAATTATTTGATTACATCATCAGGCAGCTTGAAGGATTGGAACGGTTTGGACCAATTCCGGGCATCCTATTTCCTCTTATCGAAGCGTTTTTGCCGATTTTGCCACTTGTCGCCTTTGTTTTAGCCAATGCTGTCGTGTATGGGTTATTCAAAGGGTTTCTTTATTCATGGCTTGGGGCTGTTTTCGGATCTTTGTGCGTATTTTTTATTATTCGCCGATTAGGGGATAAGCGTTTGTTCAAGAAGATTACGAGGCAAAAGCAAGTGAAGAAAGTGACGAAGTGGGTGGAAGAGCATGGGTTTGGCCCATTGTTCTTGCTCATGTGCTTCCCCTTTTCTCCATCCTCGATCATTAACGTGGTTTCTGGGTTATCCAATGTCAGTCGACAGCAATTCATTCTAGCCGTCCTTTTGGGCAAAGCAGTCATGATTTTCACAATTGCCTATGTAGGTTCGAGTATCGCATCGTTTGCGCAGAATCCAGTGAAATCGATTGTCGTCGGCGTTTGCATTCTGCTTTTCTGGGTGCTTGGGAAGTATATTGAGAAAAGAATACAAATAAAGGCGGAGCAGAAAGCGTACAGCGGGGATTAAGTTTGTCTCAGCAAGGGTAAAATGTTGGTAGCATAACACCTGGAGGCGCAAACTATGAAAAAATATCGAAGAGCGATCCGAACGGTATTAATCGCCCTATTGCTGGCTTTTGTATTCCGCTCTTATTTATTCGCAAGCTACATTGTAGATGGCGAGTCAATGGAACCGACGCTCTATGACGGGAATTTATTAATGGTCAATAAAGCAGTCTATGATTGGCAGGATATTGAAAGGCAACAGGTCATCGTTTTTCACGCAAATGAACAAGAGGATTATGTGAAGCGGGTCATCGGAATTAGCGGGGATGAAATTGCCGTTCGGGATGATCAGTTATATATCAACGGTGAACGTGTCGACGAAAGTTACCTCGATCCACTCCGTCCGAATGATGGCCTTCCTTTTACGGAAGATTTCACCTTGGAAGATGTGACGGGGCATCAGAAGGTCCCTGAAGGTCACTTATTCGTAATGGGGGACAACAGACGGGACAGTCTGGATAGTAGATATTTTGGGTTTGTACCCGCTGATACCGTCGTCGGAAAAGTGGATGTACGCTACTGGCCTATGAATCAACTCGGCGTGCAGTTTTAACCGCAACCGTCCTCAAAGGGCGGTTTTTTTATGTCTATCGTTATTCAACAATATGGCAGGATTGTGGAAGACTCAGTTTCGAGATAACCCGGGTTCGTTTGCCACATTTGGAGTCAGGGGTAGTTGGGAAGCTACTCGCTTTCCTGTGGGGGAGCGCCGAGCTTCCTCGGACTACGTCCTGCGGGATCTCGCCTGTCTCCTTCTCCCACGGGAGTCTCGCAGCTTCCCAACCACCCCATACCATGAAAGTGAGAAACGAACCCATTTACTGGGGGAGGGTGCCTTCCACTATCCTGGTCTTATACGCAAAAAGCGCTCTATAACAAGCTTTTTGCATGCAGAATAGTGTGCTTAGGAGTTGATTCCCCTCCAATAACTATGTGCATAAAAGCAGCTAATTCCGAAAGTGGTTTCGAGATACTTAAATGGCAGAGGGGCGGAGGGGAATGGCGAGACTCCTACCTTAAGTGTGCAGGCGCCTCGGTCAGCGGCGTATGGACTGGACTGAGCTGGCGGAGATAAAGGAAACACGAAGAACGGAGTGATTCGATGTTGACTTATCGTACAGAAGCGAGGGAAGTCTCACTAGCCGCTAGGCGCCGGAACCGGATATCTAATAGGAAAAAGTGCATGGTGAGACCCCGCAGAGCGAAGCTTGAGGAGGCTCACCGCGCTCCCGCGGAAAGCGAGCTATTCCCCGCAGCCCCATCCACTCAACAAAAGTCTCGAAATTGAGTCTTCAAGAAAAGGGAGCGATTGTTGAAGAGCGGGAGAGCATCATAAACGGTGCAAAAATGATAAAATATAAACAGAATGAGAAAGAAAGGAGCGGTCGGTATGGGGCTGCGTTTTTTGCTCGGTCGTTCAGGAGCAGGGAAAAGTACACGTTGCTTAAATGAAATAGAAGCAAAGTTAAAAGATGACCCACGAGGACCAGCGATTATTTATATCGTGCCGGACCAGATGACCTTCCAACAGGAATATGGCCTTCTGAAAAGAGAGGGAGTGGAAGGATCGATTCGTGCTCAAGTCTTCAGTTTTTCAAGGCTGGCCTGGAGAGTGCTTCAGGAAACCGGAGGGGGGACGAAGAAATTTATCACGTCTACAGGGGTTCAGATGATGCTGCGCAAAATCGTGGAGGAACGGACGTCTGATTGGCGTGTTTTTCAAAAAGCGGTTGAGAAACAGGGGTTCATTGAACAGCTGGAGGGGATGATCACAGAATTCAAGCGTTACCGAATTACTCCCGAGGACCTCCAAGCACAGATGGACGCGCTTGATCAGTTCGTTCACACCACGAGTCAGGAACAGGGTTTGAGAGACAAGTTGGATGATATGACATACATTTATGACCGTCTTGTTGATGCGCTGAAAGATCAATACATAGATAGTGAGGATCAGCTCCAGCTTCTTGCCAGCAAAATTCCTGAGGCTTCTTTTTTAGAAGGAGCAGAAGTGTACATTGACGGGTTTCATAGCTTCACGCCTCAGGAGTATCAAGTCATTGAAACCCTGTTGAGAAAGGTGAAGAAGGTTCATATCACGTTGACGACAGAAGAACCGGCAGGAGAAGAGAATCCTGAGCTGGATTTGTTTCATGAAACGAAACAAACGTACCTTGATCTGAAAAGGGTGGCTGAGGAAGCAGGTGTCCGCTTGGAAGATACGGAGGTGCTTGACCATACGTCAGGCCGGATGAAAGACCAGCCGGCATTTCTTCATTTAGAAAAGTACTATGATGTACGACCAGCGGACCCGTTTGAAGGAGAAGTGCCGATTCAGATTGCAGAAGCGGTCCACCCTCGTGCAGAAGTTGAAGGGGTCGCGCAGGAAATTCTTCATCTTGTTCGTGATGAAGGCTACCGTTATAAGGATATGGCTATTCTGATGCGTGAGCCGGACGTTTATCATAGTCTGATTGAAACGCTCTTTGATGATTACAATATTCCTGTATTTATTGATGAAAAAAGGACAATGCTCAACCATCCGATGATTGAACTCGTCCGTTCTGGGCTCGATGTCGTAGAAGGGAATTTCCGTTATGATGCTGTTTTTCGACTGTTAAAAACCGGTTTTATTCCAGCGACAGACCGCAAGTATCCATTGAATGAAGATGGGATTGACGAACTCGAAAATTACGTACTTGAATACGGCATACGGGCGCGCAGTCAATGGTTTTCAGATGAGCCCTGGGTTTATCAGCGTTTTCGTGGATTTGAACAGTCTGCACAGACGGATGAAGAAAAAGCGAAACAAGCGCGGATTAATGCGTACCGTGAACAAGTGCGCCAGGCGCTCAAGCCATTTGATGAGGAGTTAAGAACAGCCAAAACGATTGAAGAGCGTGCACGAGTCATTTACTCATGGTTGGAAGGTTTGCGTGTTCCGGATCAGCTCGAGTCGTGGCGTACGTTTTATGATGAAAAAGGAGACATCGAGCGCGGGAGGGAACAGGCGCAAGTATGGGATGATTTCCTGCAACTGCTCGATGAAATGGTGGAAATGGCCGGCGACGAAAAAATGTCACTCCAAGTTTTTCGCAGTACGATTGACAGTGGCTTGGAATCGTTGACGTTCGCCCACGTTCCGCCAAGCATGGACCATGTCATCGTCGGAAGTGTTGACCGTTCAAGAATGACGGGCATCAAAGCGTCATTCCTTCTCGGTGTCACCGATGGGATGTGGCCGATGAAGCCGCCAAGTGATGGCATGATTTCTGAACAGGAGCGTTCCTTGCTTGCGGAGCACGGCATTCAACTTGCCGATGGCAGCAATCGCCAGCTGCTGGATGATCGTTTTTATGTGTACTTGGCTCTGACAATGCCCGCCGATAAATTGTGGGTCAGCTATCCGCTCAGTAATGAGGAAGGAAAGTCAAAGGTTCCGGCGACCCTCATTCAACGGATTGAGGAATTGTTCCCGCATACGAAGGAGCATGTGCTTTTACAGGATCCTGATGATTTGTACGATGCGGAGCGCTTCATTACGAATCCGCAAAAGACACGTTCGGCACTCACCTCGCAGTTTGCCCGGTACTTGAAAGGTTATTTGATGCAGCCGGTCTGGTGGGAGTTGCTGAACTGGTATATTGATCATGAGCCTTCCCATGGATTGACGAACCGTGTATTGCAAAGTCTTTTTTACAAAAACAAACCGGTGCCTCTTTCCAAAGAAACGACAGGGCAGCTGTTCGATAAGCAGGTGAAAACGAGTGTTTCACGACTGGAAACGTATCATCGCTGTTCGTATCAGTATTTCGCCCAGCACAGCCTCGGGCTTGAGGAACGAAGGACGTACAAGTTGGATGCCCCTGACATCGGCCAGCTTTTCCACGAAGCGCTTAAGCAGATTACGGAATGGGTTCAAGCTGAAGGACGTGACTTTTCTCAACTGGGACGTCAGGAAACCAACCTCTATGCAGAAAAAGCGACCAATGAACTGGCACCAATACTACAAAATCAAATCTTGAAAAGTTCGAACCGCTATCAATATATTCAGAAGAAACTGCAACAGGTCATTGCACGAGCGACGTTCGTCCTTAGTGAGCAGGCAAGGAGTAGTCAGTTTTCTCCTGTCGGTCTGGAACTAGGCTTTGGCACCGGGGGAGATGCGAAACTTCCACCATTGTCTTTCGACTTGCCGAATGGATATGAACTCATGCTTCGCGGACGTATCGACCGTGTAGATAAAGCTCTTTCAGAAGAAGATCTATTTCTAAGAATCATTGATTACAAATCAAGCAGCAAGGGCTTGAGTCTCGTTGATGTCTTCTATGGTTTGTCACTGCAAATGCTCGCTTATTTAGATGTTGTGCTGACGAACGCTGAGCATTGGCTCGGAAAAAATGCATCCCCTGGAGGCGTGCTTTATTTCCATGTGCACAACCCGATGATTACAGGAAAACAGCTTCTTAAAGATGAGCAGATTGAAGAAGAGATTTTCAAGAAGTTCAAAATGCAGGGCCTGCTTTTAGAAAATGAACGTGTCGTTCAGATGATGGATACTGGTCTTGATAAAGGATACAGCCAAATCGTGCCGGCCGCTTTGAAAGCGAAGGGTGGATTTTATAAGAGTTCAAAAACAGCGGATGAAGAGCGTTTTGAACAATTGAAACAGTACATCCGCGGGTTGATGACAGAAGCAGGGACGAGAATTACGGATGGGGCGGTCGATCTTGACCCGTTTCAGAAAAAACAGCAGGTCGCCTGCGAGTTTTGTTCATACCGGTCCGTCTGTCAGTTTGACCCGACATTGGAAGAACACAACTATCGGAAACTCCAGGACATGAAGGATGAAGATGTCCTGGAGAGACTGACGAAAGGGAAGGAGGATGCGTAATGGTCAGTTGGACAAAAGAACAGGAGAGGGCGATTTATTCGCATGGATCGAACATCCTCGTAGCTGCGGCTGCGGGCTCAGGGAAGACAGCGGTTCTTGTAGAGCGGATTATTCAAAAACTCCTTCATAAAGATGACCCTGTCGATATTGACTCCCTGCTTGTGGTGACGTTCACAAATGCCGCGGCACAAGAGATGAGAAACCGTGTAGGGCAGGCATTGGCGAAGGCTTTAGAAGAAAATCCAGGTTCCCATCATTTGAAAAAACAGCTATCCTTGCTGCAAAACGCTTCCATCTCCACGCTCCACTCGTTCTGTATGGAAGTGGTGCGTCGCTATGCCTACTTGCTTGATTTAGACCCTGGCTTCCGGATTGCGGATACGGTTGAATCGGATTTGATTCAGCAGGAGGTGCTTGAAGAGCTGTTTGAGGACTGGTACGGAAAAGAAGGCGAAGAGCAGCAACGCTTTTTTGATGTGGTTGAACGGTTTTCAAGCGACCGGAGTGATTTGGATGTAGAGAAACTGGTGCTCGATTTGTACACGTTCGCTACACAAAACCCGTGGCCGGATGCCTGGATCGATCAAATGGTAGAGATGTACAATGTGACCCATGTCGAAAGTGAGACGGACCTGCCATGGCTTAACCTGCTGAAACAGGAAGTGGAAAGTCAGCTGAAGGCGATGGAAATAGAAGCACAGCAAGTGATGGAACTCACAAGAGATCCGGATGGTCCCTATGCTTATGCGGAAACAGCAGAATCGGACCTTGAGCTGATTCAGCAGGCGAAAGGAGCACTTGCTCATTCCTGGTCAGAGATGCAAAGCTTTATGGCTGGACAGAAATTTGCCACGTTATCCCGTAAAAAGATGGATTGTGATGCAGATAAAAAAGAACAGGCGAAAAAAATTCGCGACCGTTATAAGAAACGTTGGAACGAGGTCCGTGATGAATGGTTCTCCCGTTCACTCGAAAGCTACTTGAAAGATATGCAGGACCTGCATCCCGTCATGGAACAGCTCGCCGTGATCGTGAAAGACTTTAAGGAGCGGTACGAGCAGCTGAAGAAAGAAAAAGCGATCGTTGACTTCTCTGACTTGGAGCACTATTGCCTGCACATTTTACTCGATGAAACAGCGACTCCTGTGGACCTTGTGCCTTCCCCTGTGGCGGAAAGTTTTCAGAAGCAGTTTTCAGAGGTGTTGATCGATGAATATCAAGATACGAACCTCGTACAGGAAACGTTACTTCGTCTGTTAACGGAAGGAAAAGATGCCGGTCACCTATTTATGGTCGGAGATGTGAAGCAGAGCATCTACCGGTTCCGACATGCTGAACCCTCCTTGTTTTTAAACAAGTACAAACTTTACGGAAATGAAGGAAATGACGGGGAGCGGATTGACCTTGCCCGTAACTTCCGGAGCCGAAAACAGGTGCTCGATGCGACGAACTATATCTTCCGCCAAGTGCTTGATGAAGAAGTAGGAGAAATGGAGTATGAGAAGGACGCCGAGCTCATTTACAGCAACAAAATTTATGATGAATTAACGGCTGATGATGCCGATACGGAGCTTTTCCTCATCGACCGTGAGTCACAGGAAAGTGACAGTGACGAGGATGAAGCTTATAAAGATTTGGAGAAAGCTCAGCTCGAAGCCCGCGCCTATGGAAAAATGATTCGCAAATGGCTCGGATATGAAGGCGGGGAACCACTCCAAGTCGTGGATAAAGAAACCGGAACGAAGCGTCCATTACAGTACAGGGACATCGTCATCCTGATGCGTTCGATGACGTGGGCTTCAACCATCGTAGACGAACTGAAGCAGCAAGGCATTCCGATTTATGCAGAGCTCTCGACGGGATATTTCGAAGCGATTGAAATCAAAGTGATGCTCAGTTTACTCAAGGTGATTGATAACCCGATGCAGGATATCCCGCTCGCATCTGTACTCAAATCGCCGATTGTTGGTCTTAATGAAGATGAGTTGGCACAAATTCGTCTCGTGAAGAAGCGGGCAACCTATTACGAAGCCATGCAGGCTTATGCAGCCAAGGATGAACTGGGGCGGAAAGTGGACGAGTTCCTGGGATTGTTGAAAAGCTTTCGGGAAAGGGCGCGTCAAGGGGCGTTGTCTGAACTCATTTGGGACATTTTCCGTGAAACGGGCTACTACGACTTTGTCGGTGGAATGCCGGGAGGGCGTCAGCGTCAGGCAAACTTGAGAGCTTTGTACGACCGTGCACGCTCTTATGAATCCACCTCTTTCCGTGGGTTGTTCCGCTTTCTTCGTTTTATTGAGCGAATGGAAGAAAGAGGAGATGACCTCGGAGCGGCCCGTGCCCTTGGTGAGCAGGAAGATGTTGTCCGGATCATGACGATTCACAAGAGTAAGGGGCTTGAGTTCCCTGTCGTCATTCTTGGAGCTATGGACAAGCAGTTCAATATGATGGACTTGAAGAATCGATACTTACTCCATAAAGATTATGGATTCGGTTCCCGTTACATCAACCCGGAAAAAAGGATCATGTACCCGACGCTTGCCTATCACGCGTTGAAAGAAGCCAAACGCCGTGAGCTCTTAGCGGAGGAAATGAGAGTGTTGTATGTAGCTTTGACAAGAGCGAAGGAGAAACTCGTCATGGTCGGCAATGTCGCCTCTTTTGAGAAGAAACAGGAGAAGTGGCAGAACTTTGCAGATGCTCGTGACTGGGTGCTTCCGCCTCACGACCGCCTTGAGGCAAAGTCTTACCTAGATTGGGTCGGCCCCGCGCTAATTCGTCACCAGCACACGATCGACCTTCGTGGTGATGTGGAAGTGATGACGGCTGAGGAAATTCACTATGACGAATCTCAGTGGCGGGTGCACATTGCTCACGGAAGTGAATTTAGTATCCTTGATGAAGTGAAAGAAAAGCGGGATGAACAGTTGCAGCAGGCGGTTGAGGAATGGAAACCTGTGGAGGTCCCTGAAGCAGTGGATGAAGCGTATGTGAAGCGCCTCGACTTTGTTTACCCACATGAAAAGGCGGCCCATACCCGCGCCAAGCAGACCGTTACCGAAATTAAACGGCAACGTGAGACGAAAGACGAATACTCAAGCGACCAGCTGCTCGTTCCTTACCGTGCGCCCATCGTCAAGCGCCCTCGTTTTATGCAGGAGGAAAAACAACTGACTGCAGCGGAACGCGGAACTGCGATGCACACCGTCATGCAACACTTGCCCTTTACAAAAAAATGGACGAGTGACGAATTGGAAGAGTACGTGGAGCACTTGGTTCTAAAAGAAGTGCTCCGGCGCGAAGAAGCGGATGTGATCGATTTTCAAGCCGTCGAGGACTTCTTCGAAACCGATATAGGGACGTATGTATTGCAAACGGATCAGATTGAACGCGAAGTTCCATTCAGTCTGACTTTGCCCGCCGATGAAGTTTATGCGGACTGGGAAGAATCGACAGAGGAGCAAGTCTTCATTCAGGGTGTCATTGACGCTATGATTCCATATGAAGACGGCTGGATGATTCTAGATTATAAATCCGATGCGATTCCTGAAGGTGCAGAGGACGCAGCACCGAAGTTGGCAGACAGATATCGCACACAATTAAGCTTGTACCAAACCGCTCTCGAAAAGATTTGGAAGCAGCCTGTTCGCAAGAGTTGTTTATATTTCTTTGAGGGATCCATCATGGTGGAGGTCGATACACATGGGAGAAACCTGTGATTTATGCGCCCGTTCTCCGGTCAAAACGACAGAACATCACTTGATTCCGAAACAATACGGTGGTGTGGAAGGACCGACGGCGATGCTGTGCAGTGCGTGTCATCGTCAGATTCACGCGTTATTCACAAACGAAGAACTGGCAGCCTTTTACCATAGTGTAGAACGTTTAAAAGATCATCCGGATATGCAGAAGTATTTACGCTGGGTGAAGAAACAGGATCCAGAGAAGAAAATATCGACAAGGAAATCGAATCGAAGGAAGAGAAAATGAAGAAACCGGACACGTGTCCGGTTTCTTTTTTTGATAAAGGATGAGGGGCTGCCTATCTTCCTGACCCAAACAAACCGATCGTGGAAAGTGTCCCAACGCCGAGGAAAAGTGACTTAACCCAAAACGGCCAACTAAAGAGCAAAAAAGCGCCCTGACGATCCAGTGCGCTTCAGTACCTCTAAGCATTCGCAGTAAGATTTTGATCTGCAACGTCAGGATCAAACGGGTTCGTAGAGCTGAGTCCATTGTTTGTAATAATCCAGTTTCCAGTGTTCAGTGCTCCTGATCCGGCATTCGTTTTAGAGGTAGCTTTCGGTGACAGGTAGAAGGAGTCTCCGAAGTTAACGACACCACCCCCTACACTGTTAATACTGATGGGTCCGACAATAGCCGGCATCGCAATCGCCTCCTTTTTGGTGCGATTCAAGCATTATATTTACAACGTATGAAAGTTGGGCATTTATTGTTCTTCATCTTGGAGGTCGCGGAAGTGCTTCGTATAGTTGAGGGCATCGACATGGTCCACCCCACCCACTTGAAAAGTCCCCGCTGTCGATACACCGAGGACTCGTACTTGGTCAACCTGGATGGCACGGTGGTGATAATGGAATGACTCCACTTGGACAGGAGGAAGGGGAGGTGAGCTTTTCATAGAGAAAATAGAGTAGTCGTCAAAATCATAAATATCAGATTCTACGCCGCCTTCCTTTTGTACCGCTAAAATCCTTGAGTAGGGAGCGGCACGGTGGACGTCTCCAATTTCGATAACGGAACCGATGGTCAATGACTTGGTTTCGATCTCATCTACATAAACCATCCGTTTAAGCATTTTGGCCGTTTCCGCTTCCTTCATTGTCTTCAACATTGGCATTGGCTTCTACTACAGTTGGGCCCTGCGTCCTGACAATCAATGATTCTGGGGGCGTATCAAAAAAAGACTGTAAGCGAACGGTCTTCGTGTCGCCAATCAAAAATAGAGAAGAACCTGAAACGCCCGTCACACGGATATTTCCGACGTGAAGGCCGTAATTGTGAACAACATGGTTCATGCCTCACCATCTCCTTCAAAAGTTTCAAAATACTGGGCAATGGAGTGTTGAATTTCCGTTTGAATTTGATGGAACAGGGTTTCTGGCGGAGCCTCTGGATTCTCATTTCGATAAAACTCAAGTCGTTGAGGCAGTTGTTTTCGGATATCTGCGATCATGCGCTCTTTATGTTTATCACTAACCTCAATGTCATGATCTCGGACGTATTGGTTCATCCACCCAGGAACATCGGATGTCATATACTCCTGCAGAAAATGTAAGGCCTGATCATCGGTTTGAGGAATTTGTTTATTTTGATTTTGATTGTTGTAAAGGTCACCGATATCGGACATGTCGGATCCGTTCGGAGTAAGACCAATCTGCAGGGTTCCTTCGAGCGTCTCGATTTTCAGTTGATCAAATTTGTATTCAATTTTCTCAATAACCGTCCTCGGTGGGTGTTCGACCGATTGAAGCTCCTCGATTTTCTTTTGCAATTGATTGATCATTTTCTGCTGTTGTTCCATTTGATTCATCATTTGCTGGATCCATGACTGCCAGGATTGATATTGGTTCAAGTCCGCTCACCCCCTATCCTATCTTTATGAAAAAAGGGGGACATCTATGTTATGGAAAGTGGAACAAGCGTGCCAGCGCCAGGTTCTGGTATGAGAATTTCTCCATCCTGTGGCTGGGCTTCCGGTGCAGGCTCGACGTACCCCCCTGAGTTATAGAGATCAGCTTTTGCCTGGATGACTCCTGAACTTCCGATTTGGACTACAGAGGAATTTGCAACCGTACCGATTCTTAAGAAATGGATGTAGATCGATTGATGAACGGTGAGATTCATAGAAAAACCTCCTACGCATTATTGGCAATCGGCTGATCAATAACTTCCGAATCGTTGATAAACGTATCCGCTCGATTCAGTCTGATCCGAATGCCGTCACCAGTATTAAAAGACCCACCTCCAGCAAAGGTCTTTGCAGAAGCATAGGGAGCCATATTGTACACATCACCGATATTGAAGATGCTCGAAGACGAGAGAGAAATCACTTTAACGGCTCCGACTTTTGCTGGCATAACGAAAAACTCCTTTCTACAGTTTATGAAACTTCATTGTCTAAATGACGTAAGAAAAGTAAAATAACTATCATAGGGGGAATACATATGAAAAAGAAAGGTTCACCTCTCCGCGAATCAGAAAGGCTCGACTGGATCGATGCGGCCAGGGGGCTTGCGATTCTTGGAATCTTTATGGTCAATGTGCCCGCTTTCAATGCTCCATATTTTTTGTATGGAGGAGCAGCGGAATTTTGGCCATCGTCTCTCAGTCATACCGTGCAAAATTTTATTGATATTTTTTTCCAAGCAAGTTTCTATACGCTGTTTTCCTTCATGTTCGGATTTGGCATACAAATGATGAAAGACCGCCTTGTTGAGAAACAGATCGCATACCAGAGCGTAATTTTCAGGCGTCTCCTTGTACTTACAGGATTCGGTCTCATTCATGCGTTCCTTATCTGGCATGGCGATATTCTGCTTTCTTACGGCGTGATGGGTTTTGTGCTTTTGGCATTTTTCAATGTGAAAGATAAAACGCTGTTAAGTTGGGCGTTCGGGATGCTTGCTTTCCTTGTACTGCCGCTGACTTTTTCACTGTACATGGTCAGAGATCAGGTGCAGGGCATCGTGAACCGGCCGGCGATTCAGGAAGCCCTGGTGAACTATGGAAGCGGATCTCTCCTTGATATATGGCGTCAAAACTTAGCGGATTGGGTATATGCCAATCAATGGGGAAACCTTCCATTTCTCGCTTTGAGTTTAATTCCGATGTTTTTATTCGGCATGTATTTTTGCCGAAAGCGATGGCTTCATAAACCGAATCACCATTTGCGTTCGATTAAAAACGTATGGGTGCTGACAGGTCTATTGTTCCTCATTTTCAAAGCAGGTCCGCATCTATTCGGAAGCCCGGAATGGTTCCAGCTGGCCCAGGATAGTATCGGTGGTTCAGCGTCAGCTGTTTTTTATGTCTTATCTATTACTCTATTGTTCCAGACATCAATTGGTGCCCGTATCGTTTATCCTTTAACATGGGTCGGCCGGATGTCTTTGTCAAATTACATTTTGCAGTCCCTGATCAGCTTTATCCTTTTTTATTCCGTCGGTTTTGGACTATATGGTGACGTCCCACCGATTGGAAGCTTGATCATCGTTATGGTTATCTTTACTGGTCAAGTCTTTGCGAGCAAGGCCTGGTTGAATAAGTTCCGTTATGGGCCGTTGGAATGGTTATGGCGGACATTGACGTACGGGAAGAAGCAGCCACTGAAAAGAAAAAGTGAGGCGGCTTCATAAGAGAAAGGGGCAGTTGTCTTGAATCGTGATCACCTCGTTAAAGAAAGCAAGAAATGGGTAGAAAATGCGATTATCAGTGAAGGTCAACGCGAGCAGTTGCTGGAACGCTATCCTAAAAAACAAAACAAACCCGTGCTGCTCACTTTTGCAGCTCTTTTTATAGGTCTTGCGTTTTTGACTTTCGTCGCATCAAACTGGTCGTATTTGACGGATCTTGGGAGAATGGTGATTCTTCTTGCTTCATTGACGGCCTTTTATTTGAGTGGAGATTGGGTGTACAGGAAAAAATCCAAACGTGTCGGAACCAGTCTCATCCTGATTGCCCTTCTGATCTTTGGTTCCAGTATTTTTCTAGTCGGTCAAATGTACCACTATACATCGTATAGTGCTTTTCCATTTTTCTTATGGTCGATCGTTGCTTTAGGTTTGTTTCTCATTTTTAAGGACGATTCATTTTTTTACGCGACACTTGTGATTATGACGGTCGGACAGCTGTACAGCGGACTTGTTTTTCAACACTTCCACATATGGCTTGCCCTTCTATTCATTCTGGGGTTGGGATGGTTCGTATTGAGTTCACGGAAAGTGACTCAATTAGCCGCATTTGGAGTGAGTTACACGCTTCACGCTGTCATTCTTGTATTTAGTGAAGGAATGCCTTACTATTGGTTGATTGCGTTTTTCTTACTGCTTTATGTAGTAGAGGATTTCCTCCTTGAAAAAGGGAATGTGCGCGTATTTAAGACGTTGAGCATTTTGTCTGTTTTCACCATGTTGGTTTTGCAAGTCTTTTTCCTCGGAAACGAATACGTCGGTGAACTGACGGAGTCCTCGCTTTATTTCTTCCTTGCCTGGGCCATTCTGTTCTTCTTCTCTGTGGTAAGGTCTGCCATGAGTTCGACCAACTACTACTGGATCGATTTGCTTTTGTTTGTACCCGTCTTCCGATTTGAAGCCGGCGACATGCTTTCCCTCCTCATCTTATTTCTTTATGCACTTCTGTGGTTGATCTCAGGTTACCAGCAGGAAGTGTCAAGGTGGGTCAACAAAGGGACGATCGCTTTTCTTCTGACTACGTTTATTGCTTATTTTCAGCTCGCCTGGGATTTCATGGATCGTTCATTGTTCTTCTTGATCGGCGGCGTTTTATTGTTTGCACTCAGTTACTTCCTTGAGAAAAAACGGCGCACCATCCATAAAGGAGGGGAAGAGAAATGAAGCAGCGCTGGTGGTTTTATGGACTTGTCACTCTGCAACTCTTGTTTCTTCTTCTCATGTCCGCCTCTTATTATGCGATGGATATCTGGGGGCAGAAGATTACACTGAAGACGACACCCGTGGATCCGCGTGACCCTTTTTACGGGGATTATGTAACGTTGGACTATGCCATTGAACAAATTCCTGAAGAGAAATGGATGATTGAAGAACCTTTGAATCGAGGAGAAAAAGTGTTTTTGCTGCTCGAAGAGAATGACGAGGAAATCTATGAGCTTGTAGAAGCTTCCACTTTGTGGCCTGAAACAGAAAGCAATCAAGTGGTTCTTTCTTCTAAATATCAATGGTCTGATCCTTCACTTCAGCAATATCAAGTGGATATTGGCCTTGGAAGGTATTATATTGAAGAAAACACAGGGACGTTTTGGGAACGGAGAGAAGAGCGGGAGGTGGACATTGTTCTTGCCCCCTGGAAACAAAAGAAAATCGCTTCTCTTAAATAACGAAGACGGCAGCCCACTGGGTCTGCCGTCTTTTATCATACTTAGCTTAAAACTGCTTTAATTTGACTGATGGCCCAGTCCAGGTCATCCTGCTCAATAACGAGAGGAGGAGCAAAACGAATCACATTTTCATGTGTTTCTTTACAGAGCAGTCCTTTTTCTTTTAACTCTTCGCAATACTTGCGGGCAGGTTCTGTCATTTCGACACCGATAAAGAGACCTTTTCCGCGCACCTCTTTAATTTTCGGGTTGTTGATCGATTTGAGCTCCTGCATCATATAGTTTCCAAGTTCAAGCGAACGTTCTGCCAGTTTTTCTTCTTCAATCACTTCAAGGGAGGCCACTGAAACGGCGCAGGCAAGTGGGTTACCACCGAAAGTGGAACCATGGGAACCTGGATTGAAGACACCGAGCACTTCCCTGTTTGCAACCACACAGGAGATCGGGAAGACGCCACCGCCTAGAGCTTTACCGAGAATGAGCATGTCTGGACTGACATTTTCCCAATCACAAGCAAACATCTTACCACTGCGCCCAAGTCCTGCCTGTATTTCATCAGCAATGAACAACACATTGTTTTCTTTACACACATCATAGGCTTCTTTAAGGAAGCCTTCCGGTGGCATAACAATGCCGGCTTCTCCCTGGATTGGCTCAAGCATAAACCCGGCCGTATTTTCTGTGATCGCTTCTTTCAGGGCATCAATATCTCCGTATGGGACGAGCTTAATGCCTGGAAGCATTGGTCCGAAGCCGCGTTTGTATTCTTTTTCAGAAGAAAGGGAAACAGCCGTCATTGTCCGGCCGTGAAAGTTTCCTGTACAAGCGATGATTTCCGCTTGATCTTCTTCCACTTTTTTAACATCATAAGCCCAGCGTCGCGCCGCCTTAATGGCTGTTTCGACCGCCTCAGCTCCTGTGTTCATTGGAAGAGCCATCTCTTTATTCGTCAGCTTACAAATTTTCTCATACCAGGGACCAAGCTGGTCGTTATGAAAGGCGCGGGAAGTCAAGGTTACACGGTTCGCCTGATCGGTCAGCGCCTGGATGATTCTTGGGTGCCGATGCCCCTGATTGACGGCAGAGTAAGCGCTTAACATATCCATATAACGATTTCCCTCAGGATCCTCTACCCATACACCTTCCGCTTTAGCAATGACAATCGGAAGTGGATGATAGTTCTTTGCACCATATTCCTGGGTTTGATCAATAATGTTCTGACTACTAATTACAGACATGCAATCCCTCCATTTTCATTTCAGTCTTTCATCATTATAACAGGTTTGCTTCTTATTTTCTTATAATTTAGAAAATGAAGCCAACATCAAAATGATAGGAATATGCGCAACAGTCGTGGTATCATAACCGTAGATTCATATGAAAAGGAGGATAACAAAATATGGCGCACTTACATATTACTTCATGGGTCATCGCATTCTTACTTGTCGGTCTTGTAACCATGTTCACCCGTAAAGGCAGTGAAAAAGCGGCAAAGATCTCTCACATGATTCTTCGTCTTTTTTATTTGCTTATTCTTTATTCCGGTGGTTCACTTTTTGCAAGTTACGCCGAATACGGCCCGCTTGTGATCATTAAACTGCTCGTCGGTCTATGGGTCATCGCTTCCATGGAAATGGTAGCTGTTAAATACAAGAAGAAGAAACCGACAGGCACCTGGTGGGCTCAGCTTGTCATCGCTGGGATCATCGCCATCGTTCTTGGGTTTGGTTTCTTACCAGCTGGAATTCTGCCAGCATAAAAATAAAGCTGCATGCGACAATCGCATGCAGCTTTTTAATATCGAAAAAAAGGGGGCTTTGTTTTTGTGTCTGATGTTCGTCCGTTATTTGGGGGGTAACGGTGATAACTATTATCAATTAAAATGATAATCATTCTCATTATATATGTCAACACTTTTCTCTTGCTTTTTTCTCTATTTGAGAAAAACTCCCGATAGTGGAAGACTCAGCTTCGAGGCTTTTGGTGAGTGGACGGGGGCTGCGGGGAATAGCTCGCTTTCTATTGGAGTGCGAAGAGCACCTATTAAAAATCCATAAAGGAGACCTTGCCTAACTGAAATAATGAATGACGATTCCTTGCCATGGATACGGGGTCAGGGAAACGACGATTTGCAGTGTTTTGGATCAGTTCGTAGAAAAAACACACACGTTCGTGTTTCCATTCGCCTTTCATGTGGACGTTTCCCAGACCCTGTTCCCTCGCCTTATTCGTGCAGGATCTTTGGTTAAAACAACTCTATAACGGCGTGGGTAAACAGGTCTTCCTTACAGAACTCGGCAGGTTACTGTTAGAGGGATTTTGAGCACCTAAACTCCCACAAAGTCTCGAAATCGAGTCTTACACAACTCTGCCATTATCTTTAATAGTGCAGGAGGTTTCATAAGAAAAACAATGCCATCATATAGTGAGTCATGATGGTTTTTTTATGTAAAAATCCAGCGCTGGAGCGTGACTTGCGCATTTCGTACTGAAAAAGGATGGTGAGGCTAGATGTGTGGAATTGTCGGATGGATCGATGCAGCACATAAAACAGAGGAAAAGGCTTCGATATTGGATCGGATGGCAACCACGTTGCAGCACCGCGGGCCTGATGATTACCAGAAATGGATCGAGGGTCCAGCTGCGTTCGGTCACCAACGTTTGATTGTTGTAGACCCTGCCGGAGGTAAACAACCGATGATCCGCAAGGCCAGGGATGAAGAATACATTTTATGCTATAACGGAGAGCTTTACAATACAGAGGATGTCAGAGACCAACTGAAGGCAAAAGGATGGACGTTCCAATCCCATTCAGACACCGAAGTGGTCCTCGTCAGTTACATGGAATGGGGAACCGCGTGTGTTGACTATATGAATGGCATCTTTGCGTTCAGTGTCTGGGAGAAAAAGCGAGAACGGCTTTTTCTAGCCCGTGACCGTTTGGGGGTCAAGCCGCTTTTTTACAGTGACAGAGGGGACGGGGTCATGTTTGCCTCTGAAATGAAAGCCTTATTAGCCCATCCTGAAGTTTCATCTGCTGTAGACAGCAATGGTCTCCATGAACTCTTATCTTTGGGGCCGTCGAGAACTCCGGGGGAGGGAATTTTCCAGGAAATCAATGAAATACGCCCAGGTCATCGAGCTGTCTTTGAACATGGGAAATTAAAGATCGATAGGTATTGGAACGTAGAGAGTGCTCCTCATGAAGATTCATTTGATGAGACGGTTGCGCGCGTACGCGAATTATTTATGGATGCTTCGCAGCGTCAGCTCGTTTCTGACGTGAAACTTGGAACATTTTTATCTGGAGGCGTCGATTCTAGTGCCATCACGGCCGTGGCCGCTGAAAAATATAAACAAGATCAATTAGGCGCACTGCAGACGTTTTCCATCGACTATAAAGATCAAGAGAAATTTTTCAAGAAGAATGCATTTCAACCAGATCGCGATGAGGCGTTCATCAATCTTGTCAGTGCCCAAAATCAAACAAAACACTCCGTTATGGAAGCGAGGACGGAGGACCTTGTTTCGCGTTTGAAGCGGGCGGTGGAACTCCGGGATCTGCCCGGAATGGCGGACGTGGATTCATCTTTATTGTGGTTTTGTGAGGAAATTAAAAACCATGTGACCGTTGCCCTTTCCGGGGAATGTGCAGATGAAATCTTTGGAGGGTACCCTTGGTTTTACCGGAAAGAAGATAAAGAAAGAAAAGGGTTTCCTTGGATCCGCTCTCTCAATGAGAGGGTTAGCCTTGTCCGTCAAGACTTAAAAGGGGATATTGATATTGAATGGTATATGTTGAAACGATATCAGGAAACCGTTGCAGAAACACCGCTGCTTGCAGGTGAGGATGAAGATAGTAAGAAGCACAGACAAATGTCTTACTTGAATATGAACTGGTTTATGCAGACCTTACTGGAGCGGAAAGACCGGATGAGTATGGGGGCGAGTCTTGAGGTACGTGTACCATTCAGCGATCATCGTCTCGTTGAATATGTATGGAATGTGCCATGGAGCATGAAGTTTCATAATGATCAGGAGAAAGGTCTCCTGCGTCAGTCGTTGCGAGGGATTTTGCCGGATAAAGTACTCTTCCGGAAAAAGAACCCGTATCCGAAAACCTTCCACCCTGACTATACAAAAGCTGTTTGTATGTGGATGGAAGAGACGCTTGTGGATCCGAATGCGCCTCTGTTTGATATTTTTGATCGTGATCAAGTGCGGAAGCTAAATGATTCGGAAGGGAAGTCGATTGATACGCCTTGGTTCGGTCAGCTTATGACAGGGCCGCAGCTCATTGCTCATCTTTGCCAGATTGACCACTGGCTCAAAACCTACAAAGTCACCTTCTAACCAAACCGTCCTCACTCAGGGCGGTTTTTTCAATTCTCCCAATCCCACATAACCTCCCGATTGTGGGAGACTCAGTTTCGAGATGTTTCCGGGATTCGTTGCCTGGTTGAGTATCAGGGGTGGTTGGGAAGCTACTCGCTTTCCTGTGGGGGAGTGGCGAGCTTCCTCAGACTTCGTCCTGCGGGATCTCGCCTATCTCCTTTCTCCCACGGGAGTCTCGCAGCTTCCCAACCACCCCATTCGATATAGGTGAGTAACGAACCCCTTTACCATGTTGGATTTGCCTTCCACGATCCCACTGTTAGAAGTAAAGCGCGCTGTATCAAGCTTTCAGGATTCTAAAACCTGAGCATGGGAGTTTACTTACAATTCCTTTCAAGCTGAATGGCTGCTTATTTCTAGAAGTGGTTTCGAGACACTTACATGATAAAGCGACTCATTCCCCGCAGCCCCATCCACTCAACAAAAGTCTCGAAACTGAGTCTTCCACAATACTGCCATTTCTTTTAAGAGGGTTAAATTATGGAAAGGTGTAGAAAATGAAGAGTGGGATCATACCCTTGAAATCTAATAGAATATTCAAACATTATTAACTGGTATAGACAACTAGAAACCATGGTGATAAGATGACTTCAGTAAAACGTTTTCAATTTGAAGGAGGCTATCGACGATGCTAAGTTTTTTACAACGAATAGGTAAATCATTAATGTTTCCGATCGCTACATTGCCGGCTGCGGCTTTGCTTGTCCGTTTAGGGATGGAAGATATGTTGGATATTCCTTTTATTACGGCAGCCGGTAACGGAATTCTCGGAAATTTGGCTCTTATATTTGCCATCGGTATTGCGATGGGGTTTGCGAAAGATGGGAATGGAGCGGCTGCTCTAGCAGGTGCTATTGGTTATTTGGTCCTTGATGGTGGAATAGAGGCTATAAATAAGGATGTGGATATGGGGGTTTTTGCCGGTGTCATTGCTGGTGTGATCGCGGGAATGTTGTACAACAAGTACAATGATGTAAAGTTCCCGGACTTCCTTTCTTTCTTCGGAGGCAAGCGCTTTGTTCCGATCATCACCTCAGCAGTTATGGTCGTGCTTTCCTTTGTTTTCGGATATGTATGGGTGTATCCACAAGCCGTTCTTGATTCTACGGCAAACTGGATTTTGAACGGGGGAGAACTTGGAGTAGGTGTTTATGGCGTGCTGAACCGTCTGCTTATTCCGGTAGGTTTACACCACGTAATGAATGCTTTGATCTGGTTTGATTTCGGTACATTCACCACAGAGGCTGGAGAGGTTGTGCGCGGGGAAATCAATCGTTTCTTAAATGGAGACCCTTCTGCAGGTTACTTCCTGGCTGGCTTTTTCCCTGTCATGATGTTCGGTCTTCCGGCTGCATGTCTAGCTATGTATGCAGCAGCAAAAAAAGAGAGAAAAGCAGCAGTCGGAGGAATGTTTTTGAGTATCGGTTTGACCTCTTTTATTACAGGGGTTACCGAGCCGATCGAATTTTCTTTCATGTTCCTTTCTCCACTTTTATATGTCGTTCACTCCTTACTAACCGGTGTGTCGATGATTCTTGCTTTTGTGTTTGATGTCAGACATGGTTTCGGTTTTTCGGCAGGATTGATTGACTATTTACTGAACTACAATATTGCACAAAATCCATTTACTCTGATTTTAATCGGATTGTTTATGGGAGCGATTTATTTTGTGATTTTCTATTTCCTTATTGTCAAACTGGATTTGAAAACACCAGGGAGAGAAGACGAGGAAATTGAAGAGGGGTCCACAGAAACAGAAAGTAGTGATTATGATGCGAAAGCTTACCACTATCTATATGCGTTAGGTGGACCTGAAAACATTGAAACGCTGGATTATTGCACCACTCGTCTTCGTCTTGAAATGAGAGACCGAGAGAAAGTCGATGAAAAAGAGTTGAAGCGTCAAGGTGCCCGTGGAGTCATGAAACTAGGAAAACGAAACCTTCAAGTGATTGTAGGTACTTCTGTTGAGTTTGTCGCTGATGCGATGAAAAAACAGATGGAACATGGTCATCACGTTCCTGAAGGTGTACAGGATGAAAAAGTTCCACCTGTAGAACAAGAAACAGAAAAAGTTCCATCAAGGAAAGTAAAAGAAGAAGATTTTCAAATGCCGTTGAATGGAAACGTACTTCCTCTCTCTGAAGTCCCAGATGAAGTTTTTGCCCAAGGAATGATGGGGCCAGGCTTTGCCATTGATCCGTCTGAGGAAACTTTCCATTCACCTGTGAACGGGAAAGTCCTTCAAGTTTTCCCTACGAAGCATGCCATCGGTCTTGAGCTTGAGAATGGATTGGAAATGCTGATTCACGTTGGTTTGGATACGGTCAAGCTTGATGGAGATGGGTTTGAAGCCCTAGTTGAGTCTGGACAGAAGGTGGAACAAGGAACGCCATTGCTGCGTGTGGACCTTGATTTTGTCAAGGCGAATGCGCCTTCTGTAGTGACACCGTTTATCTTCACGAATGCTGAAGGAGCAACGGTGGAACTTTTGAAAAAAGGATACCTGGAAAAAGGACAAAAAGGGGTAATGAGAGTAGAGGAAGGAGGCAAAGGAAATGAGTGATCTGGTGATTGCAAATGTAACCGTTGTGACGGAAAACGGGACGATCCCCTCTGGATCTGTAACAGTTAGCGATGGGAGAATAAAAGAAATTCATGAAGGCTTCGTGGTTAAGGATGGGGATTCTGTCATTGATGGGACAGGCAGAAACCTTACACTTCTTCCAGGCTTCATTGACGTACACATCCATGGGGCGAATGGTCATGACGTCATGGACGCTACGATGGAAGCTTTACAAGGGGTGGCGGTTCAGCTCCCTAAGGAAGGGACAACGAGTTTTCTGGCCACAACGATGACGCAATCAAGAGAGAGGATTTCTAAAGCAGTCATAAATGCAGGGACGTATATAGAACATCAGCAAAGAGATGGGCAAGCAGAAGTTCTTGGAATACACCTTGAAGGTCCCTTTATTTCACCATCCAAAGCTGGGGCTCAGCCTGTAGAGCATATTATTGAACCATCTCTCGACCTTTTTGAACAATGGCAAAACGAAAGTCAACAACAGATCAAACTCGTAACCTTAGCTCCTGAATTGGAAGGAGCTCTTCCATTTATTGAAGAGCTTAGGAAAAAAGGAGTCATCTGTTCTTTGGGACATAGCGAAGCCACCTTGGCCGAAGCGAATGATGCGGTTGAAAAAGGGGCAAGCCATGTGACACATTTATACAATCAGATGAGTGGTCTGCACCACAGGGAACCGGGCTTGGTTGGTGCTGCTTTTACGAACCAGGAGCTTCTCGTTGAGATGATTGTCGATCACATCCACATCCATCCTGAAGCGGTCCGATTAGCCTATCAGATTCTTGGAAGTGACCGAACGATCCTAATTACAGATGCGATGAGGGCCAAATGCCTTCCTGCTGGCACCTATGATCTTGCCGGACAAAATGTGACGGTGAATCATGGAGAAGCCCGCCTCTCTGACGGTACACTTGCGGGCAGTATATTAACCTTAGAAGAGGCAGCTCGGAAAATGCGCACCTTTGCCGGTGTTGATCTCAATGAATTGGTTAAAATAACTTCTGCCAATGCAGCTCATGAGCTTGGGGTATATGACCGAAAAGGGAGTATAACGAAAGGGAAAGATGCAGACCTCGTCCTTTTGGATGAAGAGGGTTGCGTGATGACAACGATTTGCCGTGGAGTCATCAGTTATAATGGTAAGGGGGGAGCATCATGAACATCATCGTTGCAAAGGATTATAAGGAAATGAGTCAGGCGTCTTCCCGGATGATTGAAGAACAAATTACAAAGAAGCCAGATGCTGTGCTAGGCTTAGCTACAGGCGGAACCCCTCTTGGTACCTACAAAGAATTAGTTAGGAGTTATAAGGAGGGGCGTGCGGATTACCGTTTTTTATCTACGATCAATTTAGATGAATACGTTGGTCTGGACCCCGAGCACCATCAGAGCTACTGCTATTTTATGAATCAAAACTTCTTCCAGTTTATCAACATTGATAAAAAGAACACGTACATCCCTTATGGAAAAACAGAAGGTTTGGAACAAGAATGCAGACGTTATGAAGAAGTGATTGACACCGTCGGCCCCCCTGATTTACAGCTTCTCGGGATTGGAGAAAATGGCCACATCGGTTTTAATGAACCAGGCACTTCCTTTGATAGTGAGACCCATATTGTGCACTTGACAGATTCAACAAGAGAAGCCAATGCCCGTTTCTTTGAATCTATGGAAGATGTACCGACGAAGGCGATTACGATGGGCATCCGTTCCATAATGAAAAGTCAAAAAATCATTCTTTTGGCTTCCGGTGAACGAAAAGCGGACGCCATTTACCAACTGATTCATGGTGAGCCTGACGAACAGTTTCCTGCTTCTTCACTGAAAAACCATGATGACCTTACTTTAATTGTTGATGAGGATGCGTATAAGAAAGTCCAACGGAAAGGATGAATCCTTTGTTAAAGAAAAACGTTCCGTTACCACTGTATTATCAGATTGAAGAGTACTTGAAACAAAAAATAGAAGAAAAAGAGTTTGAGGTCGGTAAAATGATTCCGTCCGAGCGTGAGCTTTCCGAGCGTTTTGAAGTGAGTCGCATGACCGTAAGACAGGCAGTGACGAATTTAGTGAACGCAGGTGTCCTTTATCGTGAAAAAGGAAAAGGGACGTATGTCGCAGAAAAGAAAATCGAACAGCCGCTTAAAGGTTTGACAAGTTTTACGGAAGATATGAAGCGGAGAGGAATGACATCGAGCAGCCTACTGCTGGCCTTTGATGTCATTGAAGCACCAAGAGACGTCCGTAAAAAACTGGATTTAAGCGAGGAGGGAAAAGTGTACTGTATCCAGCGAATAAGGATCGCAGACGACAAACCAATGGCAATCGAAACTACTTTTATGCCTCAGGAATTGCTGCCGCATTTAACCGAAGATATTGTGCATGGGTCTATTTATCAATATGTAGAGCACGATTTAGGCATGGCCATTAGTCAAGCACGCCAGATTATCGAGGCACGTGCAGCAGATGAAGAAGAAGCTGAATACTTGAACATTTCTCCTCATTCGCCGGTACTTCATATCGAACGGAAAAGTTTTCTTGCTCAAAGTGTTCCGTTTGAGGTCGTTAAATCTACCTATCGTGCCGATCGGTATAAATTCATCACAGATATTGACCGATAAGGAGTCCGAGATGAGCTATTTAACAAAAGTTTCCCAGAAATTGTTGGAGATTGAATCTTCCCAGTTCCATAACTTCGTTAAAATTAGTAAAAACCTCTCCCGAATCATTCAAGCAGGAGGAATCATCCATACATTTGGTTGTGGCCATTCCAGTTTACTAGCTCAGGACGTTTTTTACCGGGCGGGAGGACTTGTACCTGTACATCCAATATGGATCGAAGAATTGATGCTACATGAAGGAGCAAGGCAGGCCAGTGAAAGTGAACGTAAACCTGGAGTGGTTCAGCAGTATTTGGAAAAGGAAGATTTGCAGAAAAAAGATGCGGTCCTGATTATTTCTACTTCTGGTCGAAATCCAGCCCCTATAGAAACAGCCATTTACTGTAGGGAATTAGGTTTGTACACAGTGGCGTTGACCTCACTCTGTTATTCACAAAGTCAACCTTCACGTCACAGCAGCAACCAGAGACTTGAGGATGTCGTAGATGATGTCATCGACATGGAAGTTCCTGTGGGAGATACGATCATGCAAAAGGGAGCTCGATCTTATTCACCCGTTTCTTCTGTAGTAGGAGCGGGAATTTTACACGAACTTATGACAAAAACGATTGAGAGAATCGAGGAAATCGGAGAAACGCCCCCTGTTTTCAAAAGTGGAAATGTCGACGGATCTGACCAACACAACCAAAACATGATGCAAGCCTACAAACGTATCTCTTTCTAAAAGAATTGTTGTTATTCAATAATATGGCAGGATTGTGGAAGACTCAGTTTCGAGACTTTTGTTGAGTGGGTAGGGCTGCGGGGAATGAGTCGCTTTCCGCGGGAGCGCGGTGAGCCTCCTCGAGCTTCGCTCTGTGGGGTCTCACCCTGCACTTTTTTCCCGCAGGAGTCTCCCCATTCCCCTCCGCCCCTTTACCATGTGTGGTCTCTCGAAACCACTTCTCATAATCTCTGCTTGTATGCTCAATCGAAGTAGATAAATTAAAGCTTCCCCCATTGATCATTCCGATGGTGAAAGCTTGATGTAAAGCGCTTTTCACCAGATTCTGATTGGGGAGTAAGACGTCCCATCATGATAGAGAGGTTCGTTTCTCTCATTCATCGAATGGGGTGGTTGGGAAGCTGCGAGACTCCCGTGGGAATAGATTGGCTGGCGAGACCCCGCAGAGCGAAGCACGAGGAGGCTTGCCGTCATCCCCACAGGAAAGCGAGTAGCTTCCCAACCACCCCTGACTCCCAATTATGGCAAACGAAGCCCGGAAACATCTCGAAACTGAGTCTTCCACAATCGGGAGCTTATGTTTAGTTATTATATTTGGAATTTGAATCTGCTTCCTACAGACCTTTCGTGGGTCTGTTTTTTTAATGGAGAGAAGGAGACCTGTGTCAATTTCTTGGAGAATTGAGCAGGAGATTGACGGAGGAAGGTAGGAAGGGCTACTCTAGAATGAGGTATGACATCTGTAAGGGGGACACAGAAGATGAAAAGAACAATAATGCTGTGGGCATGCCTCCCGTTTTTGCTAGGGTTGCCTATGGTGGCAGAGGCTCAAGAAAGCGAAGAGAGGCAATGGCAGGATGAAAGCGTTTATTATATTGTTGTTGATCGATTTATGAACGGAGACATGAACAACAATGAGGGTGTAGATTTGGAAGATTCCAATGCTTATCATGGCGGTGATCTATCAGGGATTGTCGATCAGTTGGATTACATAAAAGAATTGGGTTTTACTACTATTCAACTTTCCCCGATCATGCAGAATGATGGAGATAGCTACCACGGTTTCCATGTTTCAGACTTCCGTAATGTTGAGGAACATTTCGGGACGATGGAAGAAGCGAGGCAAGTTGTGGAAGAAGCTCATGCCCGCGATATAAAAGTGATTTTTGATCTTCCTATAGGATTTGTATCTGAAAACCATCCCTGGGCAGAGAATGATGCAAAGTCTGAGTGGTTGACAGGAGAAGAGGTATCCAGCGAGCATCCGTGGTTTAATCAATTGCTTCAAGTTGATGTGAATCAGGAAGGGGTAGGCACTTACCTCCAGGAAACCATGGATTTTTGGAAAGAAAAAACAGGGGTGGATGGTTTCAGAATCATTACGAATGGTTCGGATTTAAGTGAAACAACTTTGCAGAATTATCCGCTAATCATGTACACCTCGTCTATTAAAGAGGATCACACGTTCAGAACAGTGACAAGGGAAGCTTTTAATCAAGCAGGAAACTCTTTAAACGACCTGTTAACAGAAGAGGATCTTACCCAGCCCCACCAGCTGGATTTTTACGATGTGTCCCGTTTTACACATGAAGCTGTTGTAGAAGGACAAAACCCCATCACAAGGTGGCAGCTGGCTTTAACGTATGTTTTTACGGCCCCGGGAGTCCCAGTCGTTTACTACGGAACGGAAACCCCATTAGATGATGGGGGAGATCCGCAAAACCTCCCAATGATGAATTTTAAGGCCGGGGATGAAAAGCAGAAAAAACGGATCGAAAAACTGACTTCGATGAGAGAACAGTTTCCAGCCCTCACCAGAGGGGATTATCGTGAACTGTACAACGAGGACGGGCTTGCGGTTTTCAAACGCACGTATGAGGATAATGAGATGATTATTGCAATCAATAATGCGGAAGAGACCCGAACAATGACCTTGGAAGGGCTGGAAGATGACCACCAGTTGAGAGGCTTGCTTCACGATGGCCTTGTCCGTCAGCAAAACGATGGCTCCTACCGCCTTGGTATGGAACGTGAAACAGCCGATGTCTTTATTGTAGAGCCCAATAGCGGCTACAACTGGTTGTTTATAGGATTTGTCGGTGGTGTACTCTCTTTGTTTGTCATAGCGGTCACGGCGATTAGTTTGAAGAATCGTAAAGAGAATAAAGGTTAACAAAAAACAGGCCCGGACCCGGGCCTGTTTTCTTATTTGGTGGTCTTCTTAAGAGTAAATGCCCTCTTTCTCCTGTTTTAATGTCCTCTAACCCGAATCAGACACATAAGGAAAGCATTTATTCGTCATCAGACCTGTTCTTTTTTTTCTTGCGACGCCACATCCATAGGGCGATAACGATTAGCACCGGAACAAGGACTGGTGAGTAACCGACTGCTGCTACGAACAACCAGGAAGCGACATTTGCTATTCCATTGATGCTGTTGAAAAAGGCTTGTTTCGTTCGATCCCATGTGTTCAAATCTTGTTGATCGACCCCACCGACGAGGACCTTGGTTTCAGTAAAGGAAATGGTTATGGTGGAAAAGTCACTTTGATTTTCTAAATAGTTCATCTCGCCTTTAAGAGATTCAATGTCTGATTGTACGCGTTCAAGATCCTGGGATATTTTCACTAAGTCTTCCGTGGCGCTGGCTTCTTCCAAAAAACTTAGAAGTCTTGCTTCGATTTCTTCCTTTGCTTTCAACCTGGATTCAAGGTCCACGTAATTCTTGGTCACGTCTCTACTATTGATATTCCTGGATGCGATTTGATCTGATATGTTCTCAAAGCCACTTAACAAACTTTCGAAATTCGATTGAGGGACACGGATTCGAATATGACCTTGCCTGTTTCCTCGTTCGGTCCTTTGAACATTGGTTTCCACCATATAAGCTTCATGTTCACTCATTTGTGATTGGAGATTTTGTTGGAACTTGTCAAAATCTTTGGTTTCAAGATCGATGTGTGCTTCGTAGATCATCATTCTTTCTTGCTGAGCTTGCGTCTGCCCAGTTTCGTTTTCTGTTGCTTCCGATAGTCCACTTTTCGATGCATCTTCTGTCTCTGTGTTCATCGAGTCATTAGCACTGTCAACATTACTTTCACTTGTGGATTCTTCACTTGTGATTTCTTCGCTGCTGTCTTCTCCGCTGCACGCGGCAAGCAGCATGATGAGGGTGAAAATAAGTAAGATCGTTATTCTGTTTCTGTACATAAAAAGACCCCCTAAATTAGACTAGCAAGCCAGGAGGAGGATCGCTCTCCATAGAAAGAGCAATTCCAACCTCCCTGCGCCTTTAGTTATCCGGCTTCAGTGTCCAGACACTCGAGACATAAGTCATTCCACTCTGTGGCAAAAATCGCCACGACGTGGCCTGACTTATGCTTGTCGTGTCTACCAGGACACTTCCGCACTTAATGGATATCCAGCTCCGGGAGGTAGACCTTCGCGACATAAGCAATCCATCTGCGTGAAGGAAAAGCACTTCACTCCGATGTCTTGCTTATGCGAGTCAGGTCTCCCAACCTCCCTGCGCCTTTAGTTATTAGTCGTAATTAAGGGAGTAGGGTTACATGTATTTGGGAATGTTTATTTATAAGTGTCGTTCAAGAAGAATAGGGCAATGGTGCCTGGTCCGGCGTGGGCTCCAATGGTTGCTCCCACATAATCAATGTGAATTTCTTTTGTCCCATAGGTTTCTTTGATCATTTCAGCGAGCTGTTCGGCTCTTTCCAGGTCGTCTCCGTGGCTGATGGCCATCCGTTGGTTTTGAAAGTCTGCTCCACGTTCATCCATGACTTCGAGCATACGTTTCAATACTTTTTTTGAACCGCGGATTTTTTCAAGAGGAATGAGTTTTCCTTCCTCCATATGCAATAGGGGTTTGATTTTCAGCAACCCGCCAACAAATGCGGCTGTTCGGCTTACACGGCCACCGCGCTGTAAGTATTCCAGGTCATCGACTGTGAAGATGTGTTCCATATGAGTGGAGTGGTATTGTCCAATTTTAAGCACTTCATTGTAAGAAGCGCCCTCCTTTGCCAATTCTGCAGCTCTTAGAACAATCAGTCCGTAGCCAAGGGAAGCGGCTTTTGTATCGATCACTTCAAATTGGGCATCCTCATATTCTTCTTTTACTTCTTGTTCAATCATCTTTGCCGTTTGGTATGTACCTGATAGTTCGGAAGAGAAAGCGAAATAAATGAAAGGCTGCCCTTTTTCAGCTAAAGTAGTGAACGTTTCCCGAAAAGCTTGAGGGGATACTTGCGCCGTTTTAGGTGCCTCCCCATTCCGCATCCGGTCGTAGACTTCTTTTGGAGTGATGTCGATTCCGTCTTCATATTCTTCTTCGTTAATGATGACTTTTAAAGGAAGGGAATGGACGGAAAACTGATCGAACATTTCTTGGTTCAAATCACTTGCAGAATCACACAATACTTGTACATGCATACGCGTCACCTTCTATTTTTTAGGATGTACTTTTAGTTTAGGCACAAACCGTGAGATAGTCAAAATATACTTTTTGCAAACCATCCGACAAAACTTTACATGATTCTACCAAAATTATCTTGATTTTACTCTACTACGGTGATAAAAATGAATAGATGAATTTAGGCAAGGAGGTTCGCTATTGTTTACAGTTGAAATAAAACGTATATTGATCGTTCTGTTCGGCGCCGTGTTAAATGCGGTATCGCTGAATTTATTCTTGATTGAAGCCAATGTTTATGCAAGTGGGTTTACAGGGGTTGCCCAGTTGCTCACAAGTATTTTGAATGATTTTGCCGGAATACCGGTCAGTACAGGTATTCTACTATTTTTACTTAACATTCCGGTTGCCATTCTTGGTTGGCTGAAAGTAGGAAGAGGTTTTACGGTCTACAGTGCGATATCTGTCGCTTTTACCACGTTATTTCTAGAATTGATACCTGTTCAACAGTTATCAGGAGATATTATCCTCAATGCTGTGTTTGGGGGAGTTATCGGTGGAATGGGTGTTGGAATTACCTTGAAGTGGGGTGCTTCCACCGGTGGTCTCGATATTGTAGCGATGGTTCTGTCCCGGATGAAAGACCGTCCGATCGGCATTTATTTTCTTATACTTAATAGTGCGATCATTGCGATTGCAGGGTTATTGTACGAGCCTGAGAATGCGCTCTACACTTTACTGACTTTATACGTGACTACAAGGGTCATTGATGCGGTCCATACACGTCACGAGAAACTGACGGCTATGATCATTACATCGAAAGCAGCCGATTTAGAAAAAGCCATACATGGGCACATGGTACGTGGAATTACCACATTGCCAGCGAGAGGAGCTTTTACGCAGCAGGATAAGAATATGCTTGTCATGGTCATAACAAGATATGAACTCTATGATTTGCAGCATATTATTCAGGAAGTGGATCCTCAAGCGTTCACGAACATTGTCCAAACGACTGGTATTTTCGGTTTCTTCAGAAAAGATGACTAATAGTGTAACCTTTTCCATAAACATACGACTCATATATTAAATAGAAAAAAATAGAGGAGTGGGGTCATGAAAAAGTTTTTGGCCATTCTGTTAGGAGCTATGGTGCTTTCGTTAGCAGCATGTGGAAATGAAACTGAAAATGAAGCGAGCGGAGAAGAAAAGGAGGATCAGATGACGGAAGAACCATCTGAACAAGAACCAGAAGTGGATATGGAAGGTCTTATTGAACAACTAGCCATGGACGCGACAGTTGACACGACAGCAGACACGGCAACCTTCAACTTTTCCTTGGAAAATGCAGGGGAAGAGCCGGTCACGCTTGGATTTACTTCCAGTCAAAAGTATGAAGTGCAGGTCAAGAATGAAGCGGGAGAGAGTGTTTACACCTTCTCTGCTGATAAAATGTTCACCCAAGAATTGACGACAGAGGAATTGGCGCAAGGGGATGTCTTTGATGTGAAAGAATCGTGGACGGGAATCGAAAAACCTGGAAATTATGAAGCGACGATGACGTTTCTTGTGAATACAATCAATGACCAGCCATTGGAAGCGAATCCTTTCCAAGTGACTCAAAGCTTTACGATTGAGGAGAACACAGAGAAGGAAGAAGAGTCAGCTGAAGAAGGTTCTGAAAAAGAAGCACCAACTTCTCAACATGATGGAGATGGCCAGGCTTTCCGTGATATAACCGTCACAGGAGAAAAAGGTTCCTATGTCGTTAAGGGAGAGGCACGTGTCTTCGAAGGAAACTTCATGTACAGTGTCGAGGACGGTCATAATGTGCAAGTGGAACCAACAGCCTTCCAGGTCGATGAAGGAGCTCCGACATGGTCGACATTCGAGCTTGAGATTGATATTCCAGAAGAAGATCTGCCGATGTTTGGGACACTGACCCTTACATTGTTTGAAGAAAGTGCAGAAGATGGAAGTCCGACGAATGTGAATTACATCCCATTAGAAAACTTCCAGCCAGAAGAATAAAAAAATCCGCCATCATGGCGGATTTTTTTTAATAGCCGTATTCTTCTAGTGTACTCATCACTTTAGGAGTCAACTCGTCCCAGTCAGCCTGAGGGAGCTTATTGACTGTGATGAAGTTTTGGAAGCCGAAAACGTTATCGACGCCGTCCAGTTCCATCAAGTCATTCATGATTTTGTGCTCGCTGGTTTGACCAGGCATGACAGACACGCTGCCGTCCCCTTGGAATATCATAGACTCAGTCGTGAATTTGCGTGCATTAGGGTTTGGTGTTTCCTGTACTTGAATTGCCATAATAGTATCCTCCTCTGTTACGTCTCTTCTTATTTTATCAAAAAATAATAACCTTCAAAACTCTGAACCTCATGCATATATGATTGCCCTGCAACTGTGGTACAATGAGAACAATGTTTAGGAGGTGTGTGCAATGGAATCAAGATTGATCGAAGTGTTGCAGCCGATTAAAGATAATGATTACACGCTACCTGAAGGTCAGAACTTACAAGAGCTCACCACTATGATGCTACAAAAAATCGGATCTGTCCATCCTGTATTGCGAGATGATTTGATCCATAACATATTTACGAGGTTTATTGAACGTGGCCATTATTCAAATGAACAGTTAAAGAATATTCTGCAGTCTGTGTTGAATAAAAACTATTTATTCTACAGAATTGGAACTTCGAAGAAAGAAGAGGATGCTGTGTTTAAACGCAGTTTTTCTGTATTGCTGATTCCGCCCATCATGGAAAAGCACAGACATTCCCCATTTTTGAAGGAAGAAGAGGTCCACCGTGTATGGGATCACTTGAAAAAATATATGCAGCAAGAAAAAGACCACCGCGGGTATGTGAAAGATAAAGGATGGGCTCATGCGATGGCCCATGCGGCTGATGCGATCTACAGTGTCGCTGCATGTGAAGAAATTACAAAAGAAGAAATCCTGGAGATGCTGCCTGTAATCAGAGAGCAGTTTATGATTGATCATCCTTATCTCTTTGATGAAGAGGAGCGGATGGTGACAGCGGTTATGAAAATGTTTGGTAAAATCAGTCATGCAGAGCGGGTCGAATGGCTGGAAACATTGCTCTATATTCGTGACAGCTGGCAGAACCCGAATGAGGATATCATCATCAATAACAGCAAGCACTTTATGAGGGCTCTTTACTTCCGTATGCTCGAAGGGGATTATCGAGAGCTCAGGCAGGTTTTAGAGATGCTATTAAGGGAACTTAGGAAACAGGAAGCTTACTAAAACCTTGGAGGATGCTTATGTTTCGATGGGGAATCTTTATAGGGACAACATCAGGAATTGTTCTTGGGTTGTTTATGTGGTTTGTAGAGAAAATAACAGGGAAGAAAGTTTACACATTGCTTATGAATGTGGACTTTATCCCTGTTATCGGTGACATCGATTGGCCTGTTTTGATGGAGTGGCTTTTCCACATGATCATTTCCTGGATCATTGGTATCCTATATAGTTATGCCTTTATGCGTAAGTTGAAGGAAACCAATCGGAACCGGTGGGGCTTTGCCATTCTCCTCACAGCCTTTGCTGCCACGACATACGTTCCGCTGACGGTTCTCGCCATTAAAGAGACCCCTGCTTTAACAGATGGGACAGCGATTTTATACTGGCTGATCGGGCATGTCCTATATGCATTCACATTAAAAAAATCGTATTATAGATTCGAGTAGAAGGCCGGGAATGTCCCGGCCTTTATGTATTTTATGCTAACCTCCGTTCCTGTTTGGTAATGGTAAGGGCTACGATAATGGCCCCGAGCGCTTGAATCCAGCTTCCGAGTGCAGAGAAATAACGGGCATCGATTCCTTCTAACTCACGTCCAGCTGCAATAGCCTGAATAGAGTTCCCAATGACTTCTAGTAATTCTCCGTTTAATTTGTAAGCATACGCCAAAGTAGGAGCCGCTTCGTATGTTTCAGAGAATCCAATAAGCCCGCCTAAGGCTTGTAACAGATTTCCTTTTATCACAAGGTTCAGATCGTCTCTTCTTTCTAAGTCCGCTAGAATACTGTAAATGATCGTAGAGTTTCCTGCTGCCTGAATGATATTCCCTGACGCAGAGAGGATGGATCCTGAATCACTGGCAACGACTCCATTTCCAGTTGCCTGCAATGTATTCCCGATGAGATTAAGACCCTCATCATCGTCACCTGTATTAGCATTGATCGAAGCATTTATGGCTGAAGCTACGGTCCCCGCCGCAACGATCCAAGAACCGATTTGGGTGTGGTTGTTCTTACTGCCCATGTTCATTCCTCCTCTCTTTATGGTACTCCGGAATGGTTTAAGGGTGATAAGGAGAAGATGAGGATGGAAAAGAAACCCCTTTGACACTCGATTGTCTAATCAAATAAACAGAGAAAAGGATTGATATGGGGGTGGGTTTCTGACGGTGTCATTCCAAAAGGTTATTCATCCTTAAGGAGCATGAAATGATTAAAATATATCCATGTCATTATCATTTTCTGAAGCTTTTTCTCCAACAAAGATATTTGAAAAGTTTCGTGGGAGGTTAGACTCTTGATTGAAAAAGCGAAGTGTTTAATTTTTGACCTTGATGGAACGTTGTATGAGGATGTCGAACATTTCCAATACTATGCGGCCCTTTTAAAAGAACGGGTGAGTCAAAATGATCAAGTGAATTTTGATGAAGATTATCAGGCCATATTAAATGGGGAGCATTTACTTACGATCGGTAAAGTGTATGACATGGAGCAAGATACGATTGTGTCCGTAGACCCATTCACGAATAAAGTGGAAAAAGTGACCTCATGGTATGGAGACTTGTGGGATAGAGAAGCGGTGAGAAAGGCGTATGCACATCCACTTCAATACGATTTTGAGCGGCTTATAGCTATCGGAGATGGATGGTGGTTACCTTTCGCTGTAGCCATGCACTATGGGGTCGGAATTGAAGAAGCCCGTGAATGTTATGTGAAAACGAAAGATTTCATGACGACTGAAGAGTTTCTCATGTCTAAAACAAAAGGGCTGAAAGCAGCGCTTGAAAGGTGGAAAGAGAATAAGCTGCTTATTCTTCTAACGAACAGTGAGGACTATGATGTAGAGAATATACTGAACAGAATCGACCTCTCCGGGTTATTTCATAATCATATTCTTTCAGCATTCAAACCGCAAAAGACTGAGGAGCACTTCCAGGCGATATTGGATCGGTACAATTTGAACCCTGAAGAAGTCGTCTCCATAGGAGATAATTTTCTTAATGAGATCGCACCTGCGTTAAATATGGGGATGAAAGCTGTTTTTGTTCAGCCGACGGATGTGAAGTTTGACTATCCCAACCTCCAAGTCGTGAAAAGTTTAGAAGAAATTTGTCCATAAATACATCGAAGCGCCCGATTGTGCACTCAATCGGGCGCTTCGATGTATTTAGAAAATCATTAGGGGGTACTCATTATATACCCGAATAGACAAGTTTATAACTTCCTCAACCACACTCAAATAAAAACACTTATTATTACTCATAGTTTTTCAACAATATGGCAGGATTATGGAAGACTTGATTTCGAGATGTTTCGAGGTTCGTTTGTCGTGTTGAGCGGTGGGGGTGGCTGGGAAGCAACTCGCTTTCCTGTGGGGGAGCGCCGAGCTTCCTCGGACTACGTCCTGCGGGATCTCGCCTATCTCCTTCTCCCACGGGAGTCTCGCAGCTTCCCATCCACCCCTTTCGAGAAATGAGATAAACGAACCCACGTACATGAATGGAGAGTCTAACCGCTGCTTTCTATTTGAGAAGCGCTCTATAAGCAAGCTTTAGAATACAAAAGACTAGCGTGTTAAAAGTTGAATCCACTGAGTTCCAATACGCTGGAATTCTGCTTATTCTGGAAGTGGTTTCGAGATACTCTTATGGTCAAGGGGCGGAGGGAAACGGTGAGACTCCTATGGGGTGTGCGGGACAGCTGAGACCCCTCAGGACGTAGTCCGAGTAGGATCAGCGCCCGCCCCATGGAAAGCGAACCTTTTCCCGCAGCCCCTATCTCACACAAACATCTCGAAACTGAGTCTTCAAGAAAAGGGAGTTTTAATTGAAAAAAGATCAGGCCGTTTGTAAACGGCCTGATCCTCTACGATGGTTATCGTAAGTTGTTGTGATGAGCTTCCACTTCTTGTTCAAACTGCTGTAGCTGTTGTTTCTCTTCTTGAGAACATTGGCTATAGGCAGACTGAATCGCTTGTTTCGCGGCTTCCATATCATGTTGGCTAGTCGCGTCGTGTTTGCCCCCACGTTTTTGGGTGAAACGGTTGACCGCATCGCGAGCGTTTTCAAAAAGGTTTTTCTCCATGGTTAAAACCCTCCTACCGTATGCTGATCAGATTCGATTTCTTTACGATTCGCTTCTGAAAGCCTTCTCGGCTCCATCTCGCTTTCGTCGAATTTTCGAACTTCTGTCCAGCGATCCTGTTTACGATTGGTTTTCTTTTGCTGCTCCATGACAAGACCCTCCTGTCATAAAAAAGCCTGAACGCTTTCACGTTCAAGCTTAGTATGGCAGGAGGGCCTTTTTTTACGCGAGGAAAAATGTACCTTATATCGCACGCTTGTTTATTTTCAGATAGTCATCGAGGAATGCGCCGATTCCATCTTCTTCATTCGTATGGGTGACGTGATTGGCAAGGTCTTTCAGTTCATTGATGGCATTTCCCATCGCTACACCCACACCGGCATAATCAATCATTTCAAAATCATTGTCTTCATCACCGAAGGCGATAATGCGATCATTCGGGACGTGAAAGTAACGGGCGATCTTATCCAGACCGACGGCTTTGTTCATGCCTGCCCTTACAATTTCAATGACATGCCACGGAGCACCCCATTTACGGTGATCGATCAGAGAAGCGTGATCGTCCAGTTCATCGCGAAGCCTTTGAATTTTTTCTTCTTCCGGATGGATGAGAATGGAGGTAGGGTCTTCTTTCAAGTTTGATTGAAGACGCCCGACTGTAATGGGATCGTTTTTTGTTTGGAAAATACTCATGATTTCCTCGTCATATTGATCTAAATACACATCATCTTTTACTTCAGCAAGAATGTTTTTAACACCGAGCTCCTGACAGGTGTGAATGATTTTATGAGCTGTACGGATACCTAAAGGAGAGTGAATGGCATCCCAGCGGTGGTCTTTCGGATGGTGAATCAGTGCTCCGTTGAAGTTTACCATAGGTGTATCGAGGCCGAGTTCATGATAATAATCGATGCTCGCCCTGTGTGGTCTTCCAGTCGCTATGACTACGATATGACCTTGCTTCATAGCTTGGAGGACTGTATTTTTCGTTTTTTCACTAATGACTTTCTCATCGGTTAACAATGTTCCATCTAAATCTAAAGCAATCAGATGTTGTTCCATAATCTTCACCTCATTTGTATGTATAGTTTATCGGGGAGAACGGTGGATTGTAAAGAATTTCCCTTGTGACTACCTAACACTTTCCAATTAAAGATGGCAGTGTTACGATAAATATTATATAAACCATTTATAAACACAACTTAAACAAAACGTAAAGTTTTTGGAGAAAGGAAATAGGAACAATGATTGGGATTTACCGTAATACTTATAAAAATATACCCGCTCTAACTGTTGTCGATTCGACGAAACAAGACGAGCCATTGCCCGTGTTCATCTACTTCCATGGGTTTACCTCCGCAAAAGAGCATAACTTACCCCAAGCTTATCTCCTTGCTCAAAAGGGGTATCGGGTCATCCTTCCTGATAGCGCTCATCATGGAGAACGTGATGATGAACTGCCGAAACAGGAACTGAACTTCAAGTTTTGGGATATCGTGTATCAAAATTTGAAAGAGCTTCAAGATATAAAAGATGAACTCGATCGCCAGGATCTTATCAAAGATCGACGCATCGGTGTCGGCGGAACGTCTATGGGCGGCATTACGACGAGTGCTGCATTGACGATGTATCCTTGGATTCAAGCTTCTGCTGTTATGATGGGATCACCCAAGCCTGTTGAATTTGCCAGAAAACTCATACAGGACGTAGAAAATACCGGGATCTCACTCCCTCTGAAAGAAGCAGACCTTGATGAACTATACAGATCGCTTGAAGGCATTGACCTTTCTAAGCAAATGGATAAACTTTATGGTCGTCCACTGTTTTTCTGGCATGGCGATGCGGATCCAGTTGTTCCGTTCGAACATTCCTATGATTTTTATAATGAAGCCATCGATCAATATAAGAACCCTGAAAATATTCGTTTTTTGAGAGAGGTCGGGCGTGATCATAAAGTCAGTCGTTTTGCGGTGCTCGAAATGGTCAATTGGTTGGAGTTAGTATTGTAACCAGTGGGAATATTTTATTCTCTTTGAAATTTTGTTTATAATAGAGTTTGAAGAATTGTGAAGGGGGAACTAATGTGAGTACAACTGCACTTGAAGAAAATGCAATGGGTGCCCTTGAGAATGTCATTGACCCTGAGCTCGGCATTGATATCGTCAACTTAGGTTTGGTCTATGGCGTCGATATAGATGACAATGGCGACACAACGGTAACAATGACTTTAACGGCTATGGGCTGCCCGCTTGCGGGTCATATCGAACAGGACGTCAAACGATCTCTTGCTGACTTGCCTGAATTGAATGAAATAAAGGTCAATATCGTTTGGAATCCACCTTGGACCAAAGATCGTATGAGCCGTTATGCGAAGATAGCTCTTGGAATTCCAGATTGATTTATGGAAGCTGTGCCCCTGCCGTGTGAACGACGGTAGGGGTTTTTACATAACAAAGGAAGTTAGATCCGGCGAAGAGCGTTGCCTTTTCTGTTCCGTTCGCGGTCCAGTGCACATCATCCAAGCCCCATTGTTATTGAACGTGTGCGAGTGATTACCAAGGAGGGAAGACGAATGGCCGAAACGCCGGTTTTTCAAATTGTCGGTTACAAAAACAGTGGAAAGACATCACTGCTTTCAGATTTGATTGCCTATGGAACGGACCGTGGAGAGAAAGTGGCTGCGATTAAGCATCATAGCCACGAGGAACCGCTGAAAGTCATGCATCTTGATACAGATAGTTATCGTCTGCATGAATCTGGTGCTTTTATGACAGGAGTGGATAGCCCGCGGAGATTTCAGCTTGAATTATCTCACGAAGATGACTTTCCGCTTACACAACTCGTGAACATATATCAGCATTTTTCTCCTGATCTAATTGCTGTGGAAGGATACAAGCAGGAGGACTTTCCGAAAGCTGTCATCATAAAAAGGGAAGAAGATCTGCCTCTGCTTGAACAGTTGACGAACATACAATTAGTCATTTGCTGGGATGAGCGCATGATTGATCGGGTATCCTTTCCTGCCATATCGCTCAGAGAGTGGAGAAAGCGCTTACCAGAAGTCTATCGTTTAGCGAAGGAGGGGGCTTGATGGAACAACAATGTTGGATTACCACAGAACCACTTGAGATTGAAGAAGTAACAAAAAGGGTAATTAGAAGAGAGGCGGGTGCCGTGAATACGTTTATCGGCACGGTAAGAGAATTCACGAAGGGCAAACGGACACTTTTCTTACAATATGAAACATATAAAGAGATGGCGGAAAAGAAACTAGAACAAATCACCAAAGAAATCGACCAGCAGTGGCCGAGCGCAGAAGTAGCCATTGCCCACCGGATCGGGCGTCTTGAGATTACGGATATAGCTGTAATCATCGCCGTTTCCACTCCACATCGAAACGACTCGTATGAAGCAAGCCGGTACGCAATAGAAAGAATCAAGGAAATCGTTCCTATTTGGAAGAAAGAGTATTGGGAAGACGGTGAAGAGTGGATTGGAGATCAAAAAGAGGTCCGTCCGGGAGTTCCGTTGAAGGAGGAAATCAAATGAACACACTCTTATTTTTTGCGGGATTGAAGGAAGCGATTGGAACCGATGAAGTAAGGCTGGTAGCAGCAGGCATGACGTTGGGAGAAGTGAAGGAAAAAGTGCGTGCCGAATATTCTCTCGACCAAGTGAACAATTGTATGATGGCAGTCAATGAAGAATTTGCTCCCGAGGATACAACGATCACCGAGGGAGATACGATTGCTTTTATACCTCCGGTCAGTGGGGGATAACTCCATCCAGTCATTCCTTTTAAAAAAGCCAGTACAACTATTGATGTTGTACTGGCTTTTATTATTTATAAGAAGAGAACGACTAGTCCACCGACGATAAAGCAGTAAAACGCGAAGTATTTCAAATTCCCACGGGCCATGATGCCCATGAACCACTTTAATGAGAAATACGAAGCAACTACGGATCCGGCAAAGGCCATGATATAAGCAAACCAGGCATTCCCAGCACTTGCATGTTTGATCACATCTTCGATGGATAGAAGCATTGTCCCGAGACTGACAGGGATAAATAATAAGAACGAAAAACGGAGCGCCGTTTCTTGTTTCATACCTAAAAACATGGCCGCAACAATCGTGGCTCCTGAGCGGCTGATTCCTGGTATGAGTGCGACCGCTTGTCCAATTCCTACAATCAAGGCATCCTTCCAAGTTAATTGTCCGTCGCCTTTCCGTCCTCTCAGGTTACGAATTAACCAGAGGGCAATTCCTGTGATGATCAGGGTGATTCCTACCGTTTGAACGGTAGATAAAACTTCAATAGCATCTCCTAAAAGAACGCCGAGCACTCCGGCAGGAATCGTTCCTATGATCAGGTATATTATGAAATCAAAATCGTCTTTCTGCTGTTGATCGCGTTGGCTGCGATTGAATAAGTATCCGAATCCATTTTGAATCAATCGAATGAGATCTTCACGATAGATGATTAATACCGCTACGAGAGACCCAAAGTTCACGAGCACCTCAAACGTAAGTCCTTCCAGTCTAATTCCTAGTAATTCCTGGGCAATGACCAAATGACCACTGGACGAAATTGGAATCGGTTCAGTGAATCCTTGAAAGATCCCCAAAAATAAATATTTAATAATTAACCATAGTTGTTCCATAATGCTTGTTCCTCCTGCCCGTCTGTATTCCTATTTATATCTATATTTATAATTTGTGTTGATAGAACAATTGTGATGATGTTCACGCACTCTACGATTATAAAGGAACCTTGTCCTTGTGGCTAGAGGAGGATTTCATCATTTTCCAAATGAAAAACGTTGCCTCCCGAAGGATAGCAACGCTTGAGTGTGGCTTATGCTTCTTCTTTGATAATTCCTTCCCCAAGAACAACTGCAGCCAGTGTGAAAAGAATTGTCATAATGATGACTTGAGAGAAAGCGAAACTGCTCCCAGCCATGTTGCTGACTACATAAGCGGACATGAAGCTCAATAGGAAAGCCCAAATGATTGTCCAAATCATCCGCATCATTATTCACCTCATTTTTTACACAATCTACTCTTATCTTATCAGAGAGTAAAGGAAAAGGAAATATGAAATCGCTTCATGATTGACGTTTCCATTGAATAATATGTAGGAAGACAAGGAAGAGGAGGATAGCCTATGATGGTGACCGTTAACCCTTGCTTTCATTGGATTGGATATCATTTGACATCAAATCTTCTTCAAGAAGGAATCGAAGTCATCGGTATTGACCCCATCGTGGATGCGAAGAGTGATCTATTATATATGTATGTCGGCAGAAACAGTAATTTTCAGCATTTCTTTCAAAGAAGTGACAAAGAAAATCACGTCCAACAATCGAATGACGAGTGGGAAGTGGACGTGGTCGATGACGGCTTGCTAGTCAGGCAAGGAGATAAAGAAAGAGATTGGATCGAGCTTCCCCTTCTTTATGGTGAATGGATGGATCTCCGGAGGGCAGGGGTACAAGAAAAAGATGAGCTTGTGCAATGGGTCATAGATCACCAGGCGACCTATATTGGAACTTTCATGGAGACCTTCCTGGAGAGATTCTTCGATCAACCGCTTCGCATTGAGGAGCGAGTCGAAGACAAGGATACCATCACAGAAAGAGTGGATGCTTTGTGGCGCTGTGAGCAGCTGCTTCGCAAAATCTAGAGCTTTCCATGTTGGTCATTTACTTTTGTTATGAAAAAAATGTAGAATAGGGAGAGGATATAAGTAGGTACTTAGGAGTGCTTGAATGTGAAATTACAGTCCATCATGATCCTCTCTCTATTATTTTCCCTTGTCGCATGTCAAGGCCTCCCGGATTATAAGAAAGATATAAAGGTCGGGATGCTTGTCGAAACGACCATCCATGATAAAGCATGGGGGCAGCAAGGGTACAAAGGATTGCAAGCGATCCAGGAGGAATATGGAGTAGACATTTATTTTAAAGAAGGCATACGAACATACAAACATACAGCCGAGGCGATCGATGAGTTTGCAGCTAAAGGCATTGACGTCATCTTTGGACATAGCAGCTTATATGGAAATCATTTCAGGGAATTGCATGAGGTTTATCCTGAGATGGACTTTGTCTATTTTAATGGCCAATTCTCAGCCGAAAATGTAACAAGTCTCAATTTTGATGCGCAAGCGATGGGATTTTTCGCAGGAATGGTAGCTGGGGAAATGACACAAACGGATCGTGTTGGAATCATTGGAGTATTTGAATGGCAACCAGAAGTAGAGGGGTTTTATGAAGGCGTCATTTATCAAAATCCAGAGGCCGAAGTAGACATTTCACTTACGAACAGCTGGGAAAATACGGAGATGGCCCTCATGTATTATGAATCGATGAACAAAGAGGGAGTGGATGTGTTTTATCCAGCGGGAGATGTTTTTAATGTTGCTGTCATTGAACAGGCTCAAAACGACGGGAATTATGCCATCGGTTATGTACAGGACCAATCTTCGGTGGCTGAAAATACGGTGCTCACGAGTACCGTCCAAAAGGTAGATGAAGTATATAAATTAGCGATGGAGCGTTATATGAACGAAGACTTACCAGGAGAAATGCTTACGTTCGATTTTCAGGAAGGTGCTATAAAGATGGGGGAATACAGCCCGAGTATCCCAGAAAACTTCCGTAGTAGAATGGAAGAAGTCGTAGAAACTTATAAAGAAACAGGAGAGCTCCCTGAAAAAGACCTCTGAAGCACACAAATGGCTTCAGAGGTTTTATTATAGATTCATATCAGAGTATGGCTCATTTCATATAAGCTCCCGATTGTGGAAGACTCAGTTTCGAGACTTTTGGTGAGTGCATGGGGGCTGCGGGGAATAGCTCGCTTTCCGCGGGAGCGCTGTGAGCACATACCGCGCATCCTTAAAGAAAGCCTTGCCTAGTTGAAATAATGAATGACAATTCCTGGCCATGGATACGGGGTCAGGGAAACGACGATTTGCGGTGTTTGGAATTAGTCAGTAGAAAAACACACACGTTCGTGTCTCCATTCGTTTTTCATGCGGACGTTTCCCAGACCCTGTTCCCACGCCTTATTCTTACTGGATCTATGGTTAAAACGACTCTATAACGGCTTTAGTGAAAAGGGACTTTTTACAGAGCACGGCAGGTTACTGTTAGAGGGATTTCGAGAACCTCATAGGGCAAAGGGGCGGTGGGAAACGGTGAGACTCCTGTGGGAAGTGCGTGGTAGATGAGACCCCGCAGAGCGTTAGCTCGAGGAGGCTCATCACTCGCCCACGGAAAGCGAACCTTTTCCCTCCGCCACTGAACTCCCACAAAAGTCTCGAAATCAAGTCTTCCACAATCCTGCCATATAGTGGAATAACTTAAATTGATTATTAATCTAAAGGAGTTTCATGGAAATGATTTTTATTTCTTGAACTTATCGATCATTGGTTTGATCATCGGTGACACTGACTTCCACGTTTTTGAAGCTTCTTGAAAGAGATCATTGAGTTTCGGTTGCGAATCTTTCTCTCCTTCGTTTTCTTCTTGCTGACGGAACCCCCAAAAATCATCAAAGGGGGATGACTTTCTTTTGCCCATACAAGCACACCTCCTCTGTTACAATTTATGAAAGATCTCCCTGTGTTTTGTAGGCAGGTACAACAAATATTAAAAAAAGTACAAGTTCAAGGGTAGCCTTTTGCAAAACTTGCAGATTGGTCCAAGATGAATTAAAATTAGTACCAAGTCATAAGAATTGATATTAGATATTACCTTTAAGGGGATGAATATATGAACGCAGGATTCTTGGGCGTTGGACACTATGCGCCGGAAAAAGTGCTGACGAATAAAGACTTGGAGAAAATGGTAGAGACGAGTGATGAGTGGATTCGTACGCGAACTGGAATTGAAGAACGCCGTATCGCTTCAGACGAAATGGATACTTCTGATCTAGCCTTTCGTGCAGCGGAAGAAGCTTTGAAAGATGCAGATATGAAAGCAGAGGAACTTGATATGATCCTCGTTGCTACTGTTACTCCAGATACGCCATTCCCATCTGTCGCCACCATGCTTCAACATAGGCTTGGTGCCAACAAGGTCGCGGCTATGGACTTGAGTGCAGCCTGTGCTGGGTTCATGTATGGAGTCATCACAGCTAAACAATTCATTGAAACGAATGCCTACAAAAATATTCTTGTCGTAGGGGTTGAGAAACTTTCAAAAATCACGGACTGGACAGACCGTAATACATGCGTTCTTTTTGGTGATGGAGCAGGAGCTGCTGTCATTGGACCGGTAAGTGATGATAAAGGAATTCTTTCCTTTGAACTTGGGGCCGATGGAGCAGGTGGACCTCACTTGTATCAGACGCCTGAAGATACCTTGTCCATGAATGGTCGTGAAGTATTCAAGTTTGCAGTAAGACAAATGCCTGAATCCTCAGTCAATGTCGTTAAAAAAATTGGCCTGAGTGAACAGGATGTTGACTATTTAGTGCCACACCAGGCGAACATAAGAATTATGGAAGCAGCCAGACAACGCTTAGGAATTCCTGAAGAAAAAATGTCTACGCAGGTGAAGCGTTATGGAAATACTTCTTCAGCGTCTATTCCGATTGCTTTGTCAGAGGACGTGAAGGCAGGTAAAATAAAAGATAATGATCTAGTCGTTCTTGTCGGATTCGGTGGCGGACTCACATGGGGAGCCGTGGCCCTTCGATGGGGGAAGTAATCAAGGAGGAATGGAATGATGGATAAACATCGTGTTGTCATTACCGGAATGGGAGCGGTGACTCCTGTCGGTAATTCAGTAGAAGAAATGTGGAATAATATTAAAAATGGCGTGTCCGGGGTAGGAGAAATTACGAAAGTCAATAAAGAAGACTACCCTGTCCATGTGGCAGCAGAACTGAAAGATTTTGACCCTTCTGATTATGTTGATCGTAAAGATGCACGTCGTATGGACCCATTTGTCCAGTATGCAATGGTCGCTTCTCATATGGCTGTTGAGGATGCGAACCTTGAGATCACAGATGATGTCGCTCATAGAACAGGGGTATGGATTGGTTCTGGAATTGGTGGAATGGGAACGTATGAGTCTCAATTTGAAACGTTCCAGAAAAAAGGCTACCGTCGTGTCAGTCCGTTTTTCATTCCTATGATGATTCCGGACATGGCAGCAGGCCAGGTATCCATTGCGCTCGGAGCTAAAGGGATTAATTCCTGTACAGTGACCGCCTGTTCTTCAGGTGCAAACTCAATCGGGGATGCTTTCAAAGTCATCCAACGTGGCGATGCGGATATTATGATTGCCGGTGGTACAGAAGCACCGATGAATAAAATGTCATTTGCTGGATTCGCCGCTGCACGTGCGTTATCCCTCAATGAAGATCCGCAAACAGCCAGCCGTCCTTTTGATAAAAACCGTGATGGTTTCGTCATGGGTGAAGGAGCAGGCATTCTTATTATGGAAACGCTGGAATCCGCGAAAAAGCGTGGAGCGAAAATCTATGGCGAGCTGAAAGGCTATGGTTCTACAGGAGATGCCTATCACATCACGTCTCCAGCACCTGAGGGTGACGGAGCGGCGCGTGCGATGAGACAAGCTATTGATGATGCAGGCTTGAAGCCGGAAGATATCGATTACTTGAACGCTCACGGAACGTCCACAGAGCTCAATGATAAATTTGAAACACATGCGGCCAAGACGGTATTCCAAGAGCATGCGAATAAATTTGCGATTTCTTCAACGAAATCCATGACTGGTCACCTTTTGGGTGCTGCAGGTGCGGTTGAAGCGCTCATTTCTTTAAAGGCAATTAACGACGGAATACTGCCACCGACGATCAACTACGAAACTCCAGATCCGGAATGTGACCTTGATTATGTTCCGAATGAGGCGCGTAAACAAGAAATCAATACGGTGATGAGTAATTCACTCGGATTTGGCGGCCACAATGCTAGTCTGATTTTCCAAAAGTACGAAGAATAAAGAAAACCCGATGTCTGCGATTCAGACATCGGGTTTTCTTTATTCTTGTTCAAAAAAATTTTGTAACGTTTGTTTCGTAGATTCCTCATCGTGGTTAAGCACTAGGCCGATCGGATAAGGCTTTCGTTCATCCCATACATTATCTGTCGTAGGGATGCTGATCATATCCATGGATTCCACAGGGTTCAGCAAAAGGTCTTTACCAACCTGGATCATTTTACTTCCACCGAGGTTCGTATCAATATATGGCTGAATGTTTCCAATCAAACGTGGTGCTTTTAGAACTCCCTGGAAAGAGAGGAGTTCATCCTTCAGCAATTGAATAACCTTCTGCTGTCTCTCTACTCTGGCGAAATCTCCCCGGGCATCACTGCGATACCTCACATAACCAAGAAGTTCTTCACCGTCGAGGGTTTGTATCCCTTCTTGCAACTGGATGTCTGTCGTTCCATCCCCGGAACGGTATTGCATGTTCTTTTCTACATCCACTTGCATTCCATCTGGTGATAAAGTATCTACGATTTGCGTAAACCCTTGAAAGTCGACGATCGAGTAATATTCGATTTCAATACCTAGATTCACTGCAATGGTCTCACGGAGAAGCTCCGGGCCGCCTAGAGCGAATGCGGCATTTAGTTTGTTGTATCCGTGGCCTGGGATTTCAACGTAAAGGTCTCTCATTAAAGAAGCTAGCTTTGCTTCTTTTGAAGCGGGATCATATTCTGCAATCATGATCGTGTCCGTCCTTGGAATCTCTGCCTCTCGCTGATCGACTCCCAATAGAAGGACGGTCATCTTCCCGTCCCCGTTATCTTTTCCGTTAAAGTCTTCTTTGTAAACACTTTCGACCGTTTCTACCTGATCGATACTTTCAGCAGCGGAAGCCTGTTGACTCATTGCTTGATGCTTGCCTGCTAAGTACTCGTACCCGGAGTAACTGATGATTAGTAGAAAAATAAGAGCATACATACCAATAAATAGCTTGCGTTTTCGCCTTCTTTTGCTGCGCTTCCGCAAGGATCTCGACTGTGACAAAGTCATCATCCTTTCAAACATAACTCACCCAAAAAGCTTGTTTATAAAAGTCTGTCTGTAATTAAATGTACCTGTTCTTGCCAATGAAGTAAAGACTAGGATTTAAAGGGAATTCACCGCATGACAAAGCATTTCCTTTCATAAGATAGCAATAGGAGGACGAGCCGGAGGGGATGAAGTTATGTGGTACTGGATGCTGTTATTGACAGGTTTCGGTTTCGCTGTCGCAGGAGGAACGGTAACAATCACGTATTTGAATCTCGTTCCTGCCGGGTTGAGTTGGATTGAATTCTTTATCCTGATTCGTACACGGGTGGAGTGCTATTTTTTTCCTATCGGATTGATATTGATTACGACAGCCTTAATTCTTATGGAAGATTAATTTTCTAAAATATGGATTCAAAGAATAAAAAAGCCAGCATTGGTCATAATGTAACCAAAAGAGATCACCGAGTGAAAGTGAGGGTCCGAAATGTTATACATGCATGATCTGTGGGTGAACTGGTTTGAAGGTGAAGAGAATGGGTATAACGTCTGTCGTTTTCATGAATGGCGCAAAGAGGATGGAATTGAGCTGATCGATCAAATTCCTTTGATTTTAATCAGTGATGAATTGTTTAATTTTATTGAGAATGATTTGCAAGATCTACCAGCATCGCTGCTACAGGATGTCCATCGGAAAACGTATATGAAGAAAAATCAAGAACGTCATACGGTTGAATATGCAGCGGTCGTCACAAATGGCAAAGATGTTATTGTATTTGATACGATTGGCTACACGCTTCCTGTTAAGAAGAGCCGTTTAATACCTAGACAAGAGCGTCTAGTGTTCGAAATGGTTCAAGGCAAAGAACGTGAGCACTATTTAATAGAAGAAAGAATGTTAAAAGAACATCATATTTTATCATTAGACCCAAGGAAGATGTCTGGATTGACGCGGAGAGAAAGGCAATTGAAACAGCTTTTGATGATGGCACTCGATCAATTGAAGCAATCCGATCACCCGGAAGAAATCCGCTATTGGCTGACGGAATGGAATCCAGCTCAATATCCAACAATCAAGCAGTTCTCCAACGATGAAGCATGGGATCGTTTATATGAAGGAACATGTAATGGATGGTCGATGGCCCACGAAGAACTATGCAAAAAGATGGTGAAAGGGCAGCCTTTCTTTGAAACCATATGGCAGGGAGAAAATGAAGGTGTCTCTCAACATATGAAAAGCCAGAATTGAGGAAAATACTCAATTCTGGCTTTTTGTTATTTCTTCTTCTTGACGCGGCCAAGGCCCATGGCTTTCTTCGCTTTGCGGATCATTTTGTTTGCTTCATAGGATGCTTTCTCGGCTCCTGCATCTAAAATATCATCCAATTCTTCTGATTGAATCAGTGTTTCATAACGCTCTTGGATCGGTTTTAAAACGGCAATGACCGCCTCTGCGACGCCTACTTTGAAATCCCCATATCCTTTCCCTTCATACTTTTGTTCTAACTCTTCGATACTTGCACCACTACAAGCAGACTCAATCGTCAACAGGTTAGAAACGCCAGGTTTGTTTTCTTTATCATACTTCACGATTCCATCAGAATCTGTGACCGCGCTTTTGATTTTCTTCATAATTTTATTTTCATCATCCAGCATGGAAATGAACGCTTTTTGATTTTCATCAGACTTGCTCATTTTTTTCGTAGGCTCTTGAAGGGACATGATGCGCGCCCCTTCTTTTGGAATGCTTACTTCAGGAACGGTGAAAATGTCATTGAATTTATTGTTGAAGCGTTGAGCTAAATTTCTTGTAAGCTCTAGGTGCTGCTTTTGATCATCTCCTACAGGAACGATATCCGTTTTATAAAGGAGAATATCTGCTGCCATCAATGGAGGGTAAGTGAGGAGACCAGACGATACCCCTTCCTTTCCGCCGGCAGATTTGTCTTTGAATTGCGTCATTCGCTCCAGCTCACCAATGTAGCTGACGCATTGTAACATCCAACCCAGCTGAGTGTGGGCAGGAACTTCCGATTGAATGAAAAGGGTCGCTTTCTCAGGGTCAATTCCAGAAGCCAAGTATAGAGCTGCCAGAGAACGGATGTTTTCTCTCAATTTCAGGCGATCTTGCGGAACAGTAATCGCGTGCTCATCGACAATACAAAAATAGCAGTGGTTATCATCCTGTAAATTTGTAAAGTGTTTCATGGCTCCAATATAGTTTCCAAGTGTTAACGTACCACTTGGTTGAATGCCTGAGAAAATCGTTTTTGTCATCATCATCACCTCAACGTTTATTTTTGAACAAAAAAGGACCATTCATCTCTTCCATCATGGAAGGGACGAATGATCCGCGGTGCCACCCTAATTACTTCTAATAATATAGAAGTCGTCTTGAATCGTTAACGCCGATTTACGTCATTAGAAGCTCCAAAGGCCCAATTCCGTTTGGTGTCCTCAGCTGTTTCCACCGACCACAGCCTCTCTGTAGAGGATTCACCCTACGTACTTATCCTTCTTCATTGCTTTTCGTACTATATTAGTAAGTCAGTATTATATCGGATTCATCCGCTGTATGCAAGTTCTTAGGCTGAATAGTAAAGGAAAAGTAAAGCCAGTAAACTTATGCTTAACATTGTCCCATGGAATAAGAAGAACTTGGGTAACGTTTTGTGTACTGCTTGAGAGGGGAGGGGTTTCTCTTCCCAATCGTCTAAGTAATCCCTCTGTTTGGACATGCGGTTTGTAAATCGTCTGAAACCGTATGTGATCCCGTCAAAGAATCCCCCTCGGATAACCCACATGATAATACCTACGAATATATAGAAGTAAGCGATATAGAAAAGCTGGTTAATATAATGAAATAAATCGTAAGCAGGAGCAAGAACGATAAACAGGGTCGTTACGATTGCCATGTTTAAGCTGAACATCAACCATTTATTTTTTATGATGGTCACACCTTTTCCACCTTTCATACAAACTCGAACTATATTATAGCATGTTTAGCAAGTATGAAGGAATTGTTAACACATTAAATAAACTGAAAATTCATCCTTGCCAAAATATTGAATGGTATATTCAAACGCTTTAACGGATAACCGTGATAAATAACATTGTTTGAAAATCCCATATCTTTTTTTATGCATATGAGCTTATAAATAATAAGTTTAAGTCGTAAATATTGTAAAATAAACTAGGTAATTAGTCGCATTTTGTGTTACTGAAACGTAATAATGGTGGGAATCCTGAGAGTTTTCAAAAAAAAAGGTAATGCAAAATAGTTAGAAAACTTGTATAATTCGATATGTGGACAAAATGCCACAACAAATTTTTAGAAAATTTTTAGGGGAGGTCATTTTCTATCATGAAAAAGACAAATTGGTTATTGCTAGTACTTGCACTAGTACTTAGCATGTTCCTCGCAGCTTGTTCTGGTGGATCAGACGATACGTCAAATTCCACAGACGATGCTGACTCAGAGGAAACAACAGAAACTGAAGACACTTCTGGTGAAGAAGGAGAAGCTTCAGGTGAACAAGTACTTAACATTACAGACAGTGCAGAGATCCCAACAATGGACGCATCTCTAGCAACTGACGCTGTAGCATTCCAATGGTTAGGTTCTACAACAGACGGACTTTATCGTCTTGGTGAGAACGCTCAGCCAGAACCAGGAATTGCTAAAGACCACGAAGTAAGTGAAGACGGTCTTACTTGGACGTTCAACCTTCGTGAAGACGCTGTTTGGTCAAACGGCGATCCTGTTACAGCGAACGATTTCGTATACGCTTGGCAACGTGCTGTAAATCCTGATACAGGTTCTGAGTACGGCCCATACATGATGGGTGGCGTTATCAAGAATGCACAAGCTGTCGTTGACGGTGAAGTTCCTGTCGAAGAACTTGGTGTTAAGGCTGATGGCGACTACACACTAGTTGTAGAACTTGAAAAGCCGGTTCCTTACTTCGAATCTTTGACTACTTTCGGTACTTTCCTACCGTTGAATCAGGCATTCGTTGAAGAACAAGGTGATCAATACGCTCTTGAAGCGGACACACTTCTTTCCAACGGTCCATTCGTTCTAACTGAGTGGAACCACGGTGAAGGCTGGACGCTTGAAAAGAACCAGGATTACTGGGATGCAGAAAATGTGAAACTTGAACAAATCAACGTTAACGTTGTTAAAGAAACATCTACGGCTGTAAACCTTTATGATACGGGTGAAATTGATCGTACAGGTCTTTCTGCAGAATTCGTAGACCAATACCGTACTTCTGATGATTTCAAAGTTGAAGAAGAGCCTGTATTGTTCTACTTGAAGATGAACCAAGAAAACGAAGTATTGGGTAACGTAAATGCCCGTAAAGCGATTCAAATGGTTATCGACCGTCAATCTATGGTTGATGTTATCTTGAATAATGGATCTATTCCTTCTGTAGGTCACGTTCCACAGAACTTCACGAAGCACCCTGAAACAGAAGAAGACTTCCGTGAGCTTAACGGTGATCTAATTGAAACAAATGTTGAACAAGCTCAAGAGCTTTGGGCTACGGCTAAAGAAGAGCTTGGCATGGACACAGTTGAACTTGGCTACCTTGGTGGCGATAGTGAAGTGGCTATGAACATGGACGCTTACATCAAGGACCAGCTTGAGCAGCTGGAAGGTCTAACTGTCAATGTTCAATCCGTACCTTTCAAAGAGCGCCTTCAGCGTGATGAAAACATGGAATATGATATTCAAAACTCTGGTTGGGGTCCTGACTACATCGACCCGAACACGTTCTTGAACATGTTCGTAACAGATGGCGGAAACAACAAGACTGGCTACTCTTCTGAAGCGTACGACGGTCTAATTGAAAAAGCGAATACTGAGCTTGCTCAAGAGCCGGTTGAACGCTTCGAAACTTTCTTGGAAGCTGAGAAAATCCTTATCCAAGAAGATGCAGTTCTTGCACCTCTTTACCAGCGTGCAGTTGCTCAACTTTGGAAGCCTTATGTTAAAGGTGTAATCACTCAGCCTATGGGACCTGACTACACTTACAAGTATGCTTATATCGAAGGTAAATAATTGAAATAACAATTTCCAACCACATATAGGCTTGCTTTAAAGGGGAGAGAGTATATGTCCAACGTGTTGGCGTATGCTCTCTTTTTCCCTGCCATCAAATTATTCAGATTATAGACAAATTTCTGTCAATTATGACAACATGATAAGTTTGTAGGTTTACACATATGGAGGTGTTGATATGACTCGTTATATAATCCAGCGTCTAATATATATGGTTATAACGATGTTTTTAATTGCTACCTTAACGTTCTTTCTGATGAAGTTTTTACCAGGTACTCCCCTAAGTGCTGCAGATAAATTATCAGATGAACAGCAAGCGGTAGTTTTAGAAAAGTATGGATTGAATGATCCAGTTCCTGTTCAGTATTTCAACTATATGGTCAACTTGGCTCAAGGTGATTTAGGTATTTCCTTCCAGTTCGACAATCGAGAGGTCACTACAATTATTATGGAGAGAATTGGTCCTTCGGTTCAGCTAGGTTTCCAAGCGATGATTATCGGAACAATAATTGGGATGTTATTAGGACTTGTATCTGCAATTTACCATAATGGAATCATGGACTATACGTCTACATTCCTTGCTGTATTAGGACAGTCCATACCATCATTTGTATTTGCAGGTTTATTACAGTTTTATATTGGTGTTAAGTTCGGCTGGCTGCCAGTTGCTCTGTGGGAAGGCTGGGAATATACCATATTACCAACCATTTCGTTGGCCATCTTCCCAATTGCAATTGCTGCCCGTTTTATGAGAACAGAAATGCTTGAGGTTATGGGTTCTGATTATATTGTTACAGCCCGTGCCAAAGGTGTGAATAAAGTCGGTGTTGTATTTAAGCATGGTTTAAGGAATGCTTTAATTCCATTAATTACAGTGTTAGGTCCGCTAGCTGTAGGATTGATGACAGGTACGCTTGTTATTGAAAACATTTTTGCCGTGCCTGGCATTGGTGAACAGTTCGTTAAGGCGATCAATATGAATGATTTCCCAATCATAATGGGTACAACCCTCTTAATCGCTTTTCTATTCATCTTCATCATCCTGGTCATCGACTTGCTTTATGGAGTCATCGACCCTAGAATTCGACTGGCGGAAGGAGAGTGATCGACTATGGATAACCACAAACCATCGAAAGACTTATTTGTGCCCGTAGAAACGACAGAAACAGAAAATGAGAAGATATCACGGCCGAGCCTTTCCTTCTGGCAGGATTCCTTTATTCGTCTCCGCAAGAACGTAGGAGCGATGATTGGGCTGGCTGTTTTGATTGTTTTAGGTTTAATGGCTGCTTTTGGTCCATATATGAACGATTATGGACAGTATGAACAAGACCTTTCTCGTGCAAAAATGCCCCCTAAGATAGAGGGTCTGGCGTGGCTTGGAATGGATGGTACACTTTCTGATGTACAGTCTGCCGACACATTAGAGGGCGCACAAACAAAAGCCTTGATGCGTTTTAATAACCAGGAAGAGTTTATCACGACGGAAGTATTGAATGATGGCTCCAATGGTGAACAAGCAGAAGTCAGAGCCACTTATGATGTATATGCTGCCAAAGACATGGATGAGAACTTTTGGTTCGGTACTGACGGTTTGGGTCGTGACCAGTGGTCCCGTACTTGGATGGGAACACGTGTCTCTCTTTATATTGCCCTGCTGGCTGCAGCTATAGATATGGTTATTGGAGTTGCATATGGTGGGATTTCAGCTTATTACGGTGGTCGTGTTGACAACTACATGCAGCGTTTCATTGAAATTCTCGTTGGTATTCCAAACTTGGTTCTCATTATTTTAATGATTCTAATACTAGAACCAGGAATCATGTCTATTACCATAGCCCTTGCCATATCGGGATGGATCTCAATGGCACGGATAGTCCGAGGACAAATATTGAAATTGAAAAACCAAGAGTTCGTTCTTGCATCTAGAACGTTAGGTGCGAAAGATGGACGTATATTGCAAAGACATTTAATTCCGAACACATTAGGTTTAATTATTATCAACACGATGTTCTCGATTCCTTCAGCGATTTTCTTTGAAGCTTTCCTAAGTTTTATCGGACTAGGTCTACCAACTCCGATGGCCTCTTTAGGTACACTCATCGATGCAGGTTTCGATTCATTGCAGATTTATCCGCACATTCTATTATTCCCGGCAATTATAATCTCACTTATCATGATTGCCTTTAACGTCTTAGCTGATGGTCTTCGTGATGCATTCGATCCGAAGATGCGCGAATAGGAGGTAGGTGTACAAAATGGAAAAACTACTAGATGTTAAAAACTTACATGTCTCCTTTGACACCTACGGTGGTGAAGTCAAAGCTGTACGCGGCGTTAACTTTGATGTGAAAAAAGGAGAAACTTTAGCGATTGTAGGAGAGTCAGGTTCCGGTAAATCCGTTACAACTAAAGCTCTTATGCACTTAATTCCAAAGCCGCCGGGTCGGATCAAAGAAGGAGAGATCCTTTTTGAAGGTCGTGACCTTGCGAAAATGAACGAGAAACAGATGCAGAAGATCCGCGGTAAAGAAATCTCCATGATTTTCCAGGATCCTATGACTTCTCTGAACCCGACGATGAAAGTTGGAAATCAGATCATGGAAGGTCTGATCAAACACCAAAAAATGAGTAAGCCTCAGGCTCGTAAACGTGTCATGGAATTACTCGAGCTTGTCGGTATTCCAGATGCTGAAAACCGTATGAAACAATATCCACACCAGTTCTCGGGTGGTATGAGACAGCGTGTCGTTGTTGCCATCGCATTAGCGTGTAATCCTAAACTGTTAATTGCCGATGAGCCTACAACAGCCTTGGATGTAACAATTCAAGCGCAAATCCTGGAGCTTATGAAAGATATTCAAAAGAAAACAGATTCAGCGACCATCTTCATCACGCACGACCTGGGTGTTGTAGCAAACGTTGCTGACCGAGTAGCGGTTATGTATGCAGGTAAAATTGTCGAAGTCGGCACGGTAGATGATATATTCTACAATCCACAACATCCGTACACATGGGGATTATTAGGCTCTATGCCTTCACTTGACAGCGCGGATGAAGAGCTTTTCGCTATCCCTGGTACACCACCAGACTTAATGCACCCACCAAAAGGGGACGCTTTTGCTGCGCGTAACAAATACGCGATGAAGATCGACTTTGAACAAGAGCCACCAATGTTTAAGGTAAGTGATTCACATTACGCAGCTACATGGTTGCTGCATGAGCATGCACCAAAGATTGAACCACCAGCAGCGGTGAAGAAGCGTATGGAAGGCATGGCGAATTCATCCAGCAGTTCGGAAGGTGAACGAGTATGAGTCAAGAAAAATTAGTCGAAATAAAAAATCTTAAACAACATTTTAAAACAGGCCGTCATAGTGTTGTAAAAGCCGTGGACGGTTTGAACTTCAACATCTATAAAGGGGAAACGTTCGGACTTGTTGGTGAGTCTGGTTGTGGTAAATCCACAACTGGACGTACGATCATCCGTTTGTACGATGCTACAGATGGAGAAGTCATTTTTGACGGAGAGAACGTACATGGGAAAAAATCTCGTGAAGACTTGAAGAAGTTCAACCGTGAAATGCAAATGATTTTCCAGGATCCTTATGCATCGTTAAACCCTCGTATGAAGGTTGAAGATATTATTGCAGAAGGAATGGACATTCACGGACTTGCGAAAGATGGAAAAGCCCGTAAAGCGAAAGTCCACGAGTTGTTGGAAACGGTAGGGTTGAATAAAGAGCATGCTAACCGTTACCCGCACGAGTTCAGTGGTGGTCAGCGTCAACGTATCGGTATCGCACGTGCCCTTGCTGTAGACCCGAGTTTCATCATCGCTGATGAGCCAATTTCTGCTCTTGACGTTTCCATTCAAGCACAAGTGGTTAACCTTTTGAAAAAGCTTCAAGAAGAAAAAGGTCTAACCTATTTGTTCATCGCCCACGATTTGTCGATGGTCAAATATATCAGTGATCGGATCGGCGTTATGTACTTTGGTAAAATGGTTGAGCTTGCGGATGCAGATGAATTGTACAAGCACCCCATTCATCCCTATACACAGTCTCTACTATCTGCCATTCCATTACCTGATCCGGATTACGAACGTTCTCGTGAGCGTTTCACTTATGATCCTACCAAACACGATACGAGTGAAGAACCTGAGTTCCGGGAAGTACGTCCTGGTCACTTTGTTCTTTGTACTACAAAAGAATTCGAACAGTACCAACGTGAACACGGTACCGGAGAATAATATGGTGAAAAGGCTCTGTCGAGGTGACAGGGCCTTTTTTTTACCTATGTTTAGTACAATTGTAGTGCTATAGGGAAAAATTATGAAAAATTGTCAGAGAGCTCTGTTATAAATGGCCTTCCTCTTTTATAATAAAGATTAGAAGAAATTAGGATAGGAGTAGGATGCACATGGGGAAAAGACAACTATGGATGGTGATTTTCACGGGGGTTCTCCTTTTCGGAATGATGGGGTCATTACATATCGTGAAGGCGGAAGATGGAGAAGGAACGAAAGAGGTGGCCATGCTTACGAAAAAACAATCGGGTTTGAAGGAATTAACCGTTCCTAGTCCAGCGGCAAGATTTACATATAACTCTGGATTGACTTTTGAATACCCAGATGCCGTTAGAGGTATTTTTGTTACGGGGCCTTCCGCCGGTGGAGCGAAGATGTCGGAGCTTACGAAGCTTGTCGAAGATACAGAACTGAACGCGATGGTCATTGATATAAAAGAGGATAACGGGAACATCACGTTCGAGCCAGAAGAAGGTTCTCCTTATGCGGACGTTGCCGAGGGATTTATTGATGATCCTCGTGCTATGTTAGAAGAGCTTGAGGAAAAAGGAATCTATCCAATTGCTCGTGTCGTTGTATTTAAGGACAGCTTACTAGCTGAAAAACGCCCGGACTTATCTTTCACTCAGAACGGACAAGTTTGGAAAAACGGAAAAGGTGAATCATTCGTCAATCCATTTATGGAGGAAGTTTGGGAATATAACGTAGAACTTGCAAAAATAGCAGCAGAAATGGGTTTTGAAGAAATTCAGTACGATTATGTCCGCTTCCCAGAAGGTTTTGGAAGCCGTGACGATGTTCTCGAGTACGGCCAAGGGAAGTACGGAGATATGGATATGGACAATGTCCAAAAACGCGTCCAGGCCGTTACAGATTTTGTCGAATATGCCAGTAAAGAGTTGGAATACTATGGTGTTGATGTCTCTGTAGATATCTTTGGCTATGCAGCAACCATTACAGAAGCACCTAACATCGGACAGAACTTTTCAAAGATTTCATCAAATGTTGATGTTATTTCATCTATGATTTATCCAAGTCACTGGGGGCCGTATTTTGGAATCTCAAAACCGGATACTGAACCTTACCGTCTAATAAGTGAATACGCAAAAGTCGAGAACGAGGTATTGGGAGCATTAGAGAATTCTCCAACCTCGCGTCCTTGGCTGCAGGATTTTGAAGCTCCATGGCTTTATTCTGGACCTACGAAGCAATATGGAAAAGCAGAAGTGGAAGCTCAAATTCGTGCCTTAAACGAAAACGGGATTAACGAATTCCTTCTATGGAATGCTGGAAACAATTACACGAAAAACGTAGACTATACACCCTTAGATTAGTAAAAAGGTGTGGGATCAAAGAGATTCCACACCTTTTTCTTTATTGAAGATAATGGCAGGAGTCTTGAAGACTCAGTTTCGAGACTTTTGTTAAGTGGATGGGGACTGCGGGGAATGAGTCGCTTTCCGTGGGAGAGCGGTGAGCCTCCTCGGACTGCGTCCTGTGGGGTCTCACCATGCACTTTTTTCCCACAGGAGTCTCCCCATTCCCCTCCGCCCCTTTGCCAAGTAAGTGTCTCGAAACCACTTCTCAGAAACTCTGCTTGTATGCTCAAGCGAAGTGGATAATATAAAATTCCCCCCAGTGGTCATTCTGAGCTTGAAAGCTTGATTTAGAGCGCTTTATGCCTGCTACTGCGTTGGGGTGGAAGACGCCCCATCTTGGTATAGGGGTTCATTTCTCACCTACATCGAATGGGGTGGTTGGGAAGCTGCGAGACTCCCGTGGGAGAAGGAGACAGGCGAGATCCCGCAAGGCGATAGCCTGAGGAAGCTCGGCGCTCCCCCACAGGAAAGCGAGTAGCTTCCCAACCACCTCTGACACCAAATGTGGCAAACGAACCCCGAATTATCTCGAAACTGAGTCTTCCACAATCGGGAGCTTATCTGGAATATCAAAAGGTAAAAGAAGGGGGACGTTTTTTCGGAGCCATTTTTGGAAATGGATAAATAGAGCATATCTTATAGGAATCCTCCACATTCTATACACAGCTGACGCTACAAATGCAAAAGAAAGTGTATAGAATAGCATTTAACAACTGAATGATTATTCGGTATAATAGAAGATGACTAATGATAAGGGAGTAGATCAATGAATTGGTATGAGAAGTTGAACGAGTATTTCCCAGTAGAGGAAATGAAATCAAAAGAACACATGGAAGCATTATTGAAAGAAAAAAGTGATGTGTACTACAAAGATGAAGGAGAACACCACGTCCTTATGTACGCGGAATTTGATTCTTTTCTTTTCATCGACTATGTATACGTTTCCACTGCTTCACGTGGTCAAGGACTTGGTCATAAACTCATCGAAAAAATGAAGGCGAAAGGGAAGCCGATCATCCTGGAAGTCGAACCTGTCGATTATGATGACTCGGATACTGAAGCAAGACTCCGCTTTTATCAGCGTGAAGGATTTAAGCACGCAAAATCCATTGGTTACACAAGACGCTCTGTTGTTACAGACGAACTCAATCAAATGGAAATCCTTTACTGGTCTCCGGAAGATGCGTCTGAGGAACAAATTTATGAGCAGATGAAAGAGATGTACACAGTAATTCATACGTATAAGGATAAAGAATTCTACGGAAAATCCTATCAGCCTGTCGATGAAGTGCTGACTCATGATGAAGAGCGTGATATGGAAAACATCCTAAAAGAACTGGATAAAACAAAAAACTGATCACATATACCCACCGTTAATTAAGGTGGGTATTTTCAATGGAAGGCTATTAGTTGAAAATAGAATAATTTTATATTTTCTCTAAAAAAGAGGTTTAACCTTATATATAACGTGGTATAAGAACATGGAAACGATTTATAATTGCTTTCTGTAACATATGTTCGTGTTTTTATAGATGAAACTTGACAGGTGTGTTATAGTAGAATCATGGTCAGATTATATTGATTACAAATAAAATAAGCAATTAAAGTTCTACCATAAAATATTGAGGAGTGAAGTTTCTGTATGGTTACACTTTATACCTCACCAAGTTGTACATCATGTCGAAAAGCTAAAGCATGGCTGGAAGAGCACGATATTCCTTACACTGAACGAAACATCTTTTCCGAGCCGTTAACGTTGGATGAGATTAAGGAAATTCTCCGTATGACGGAGGATGGAACGGAAGAAATCATCTCTACACGCTCAAAAGTTTTCCAAAAATTGAAGGTGGATTTCGATCAGCTGCCGATGCAAGATCTTTTTGACTTGATTCAGGAGAACCCTGGTTTGTTACGTCGCCCAATTATTTTGGATGACAAACGTCTGCAGGTAGGTTATAACGAAGATGAAATTCGACGTTTCTTACCTCGAAGTGTACGCACATTCCAATTGAAAGAAGCTCAACGCTTAGTCAATTAATAAATGAAAAAGCTGTGATGGTGATCAAACCATCACAGCTTTTTTATTCCCTTATTCTTACTTAGAAAATGGGTGATTTTTTGTTAGACTGCCGTGCCTTTTCTTTTGTTGGAAAAATAACCTAAAGTAATGACTGCAATAACCATAACCACTGCAAACCACTGATGGATGAGTGGGTAATCTTCCATATACTGCAGGATATAGCGGTCTTCCATTACCATCTCGGCAGCTGTGTAAGCTAAAATCCCAGCTCCGAAATAAATGAGGAGTGGAAACTTGTCCATGAGCACGAGGATGATTCGGCTTCCCCAAACGATGATAGGTACAGATACGAGAAGCCCGATGATGACGAGAATGATGTTGTTGTGAGAGGCTCCAGCTATGGCAAGTACATTGTCAAAACCCATCACGATATCAGCAAAGACAATTGTTTTTACAGCAGCAGCCAGGCTGTCACCTGCTTTGATGTGATCGTTCTCTTCTGTATCAGTTAGCAGTTTCATGGCAATATAAAAGAGAAGCAATCCTCCAATTAATTGAAGGAAAGGGATTTGGAGAAGATAAAGAGCAACCATAGTCAAAAGGACTCTGGCAGCGATGGCTAAGCCTGTCCCGAGAAGAATCGCTTTGTTTCTTTGCTCAGGGGGTAAATTGCGGCTGGCCAGTGCTATGACTACGGCATTATCACCGCCAAGAATAATATCAATACTGATAATGATGAGTAATGGTTCAAGCAAGTCCCAGTTCATTGAAAAATCCTCCTGCTATGTAGTGACAAACCTAAGGGAATAAGCTAAAATATAAAGTCAATCAACCGAATGAGGGCCTATTTCCATGTTTATTCATGACACAAATGGTTATATGCTGAAATCGAGCATTTTGTTTTCAAAACAGCCTTTGCTGTCATACAATAGAAGTACATCAACCCTTATTTCCACACATCATGACGGTTGAAGCTTTGGCCTAACGGGTAAGGTTTTATAAGCGACGCAAGGGTGAGTGTTCCCTTCCCCCTTAAAACATGACAAGAAGGGAGAGAAACGTATGGAAATCGAACGCATTAATGAAAATACCGTTAAATTTTACGTAACATATCAAGACGTAGAGCAAAGAGGTTTCGACAGAGAAGAAATCTGGTATAACCGAGAACGCAGTGAACAGCTTTTTTGGGAAATGATGGATGAAGTGAACGATCAGGAAAACTTCCAGGCGGATGGTCCATTGTGGATTCAGGTCCAGGCGATGGACAAAGGACTAGAAGTGATCGTGACTAAGGCTCAAGTATCCCAGGATGGCCAAAAGCTCGAACTTCCGAATGAGGACGGTAAGGCAATTGATGTTCCAGTGGATGAAAAACTGGAGTCACTGCTTGATGATAAATTCCAATCTTCCGAAGACTATGATCAAAGGAATGAATACGATGAGGATCAGGAGGATTCAGATGAACCTCTGACGTTCACACTCAAATTCAATGATTTTGAAGATGTGATCCAACTGAGCCACTACGTAGTACCGACTGAATCCATGGAGCAGCGCTTATTCCATTTTGAAGACCGCTACTATTTATATATTCAATTCAATGATGAAAATATGAGTGATGATGACCAAGAAAATGTGTTGAGTCAACTTATGGAATACGGACATGAGTCATCCCTTACGATTCACAGGTTGGAGGAGTATGGAAAAACGATATTCAGCGAGCAGGCATTGGAATCAGTGAAAGAATATTTTCCTGTCGATTAATTCGACGAGCACACCACCACGTGTGCTTATTTTTTTGTCTTAAATGATATAGATTTACTTCAAAATTGAGGGTCCATTTAAATGAAGACTCAGTTTTGGATACTCAGGCTATTCCCCTAAGGTTTGACAGCGGTTCGAGGTTCGAATCCGGTAAGTTAAGCAGGATTATTGGGGCCTTGTGTCGAATAAAAGGACATAGGAGGTGATTAAGCAGGTGTTGTATGCTTTAGATACAAATGGAGATTTACAATCTTTGTACCAGCTGACGCAAGCGGAAATAAATTTGGCAAGGAAGAACCCCTATTTTTGTCCTGTCTGTCATGAAATGTTGCAAATACGGTCGGGGACACGGACAGTTCCTCACTTTTCCCATCTTCCCAAAAGCAATTGTACTGTGCTAAAAGGAGGGGAGACTGTCGAACATGATCGAGGAAAATGGCAGTTGTTTACATGGTTGAAGTACCAAGGGTATGAGGTTCAGCTGGAGCAGTACTTGCCAGAGATTAGACAAAGACCGGACTTATACTTAATGGTCAATGATAAGAAAATCGCGATTGAGTATCAGTGTGCTTCTGTTCCCAAGCGCGAAATCAAAAAACGAAACCTCTCCTACCGGGACGCAGGAATTTTTCCTCTCTGGATTCTTGGTGCAAAACACCTTCAATCCTCAAACTCCAATCATTGTTCTCTCAGTGATTTTACCCGCTCTTTCCTTTATTACTTAAATGATGATTATCACTTATATTTCTTTCATGCTTCAAAGAATATCATCTGCGTGCTTTCAAATGCCAAATCCGCAGGTGGACGCCGGGTCTTTGCTAATACTTTCTCCTCATCGCTAACTAATCTTAGTTTTGCTCAGTTATTTTCCTCTGTACCATATAGTTATGGGGAGGATCATTTCTTAAGAGAAGTAGAGAAATTATGGTATAAAAATCGGACGGTTTATCAGAGTCAGGTAAGTTCTGAAGAACGTCAATATCGTCAGTATCTTTACTTAAGGGGTTATCACTTCTCGTTGATCCCAAGTATTTGTTATTTGCCTGTGCCCGGCCAAGTTCAATCTGTAATGAGGCCGTATATATGGCAAACCCGTCTTTTCCTCGATCATTTCTTTCACCTTCCTATAGGTTCCCTCATCGAATTTCCCTTCCTGAAGATTGCTTCGACTCCAAACGGATATGTCCCACATTTAAGCCAACAATATTTAGACTTGCTTACTCAATTAAATATCATAGAAAAAACAGGGAAGAATAATTATATCAAGAGTAAACAGGTCCCCTTCCATAAACGAGTGGAGGATGCGTTGGAAGATGACCGTAGGACGTTGGATCAGTTGAAAAATTTACAAAGAATTAAGATTTAAGAAGGGATTTGCACCTTAATCGAGAAATTTTTAGGGTGACGAATTATTTTGAAGGAGGATGTTGGATGTCGTCTGCGAAAGAGCTACCAAAAAGAGAAGATATACCTGTTGATAAAACATGGGACCTTGAAGCCATGTTTGCCACAGATGAAGAATGGTATGAAAAATTAGAAGAAGCGAAGGAGCTGCTTCCTGAATTAGAAAAGTACCAGGGTAAACTTGGGGAATCGGCGGAACAGCTATATGAGCTTCTTTCCTTTCAAGATAAAATTTCCCATAAAATTGGCTTGTTGTACACTTATGCCCATATGAGAAATGACCAAGATACAACGAATGCTCATTATCAGGAAATGAATGCAAAGGCTGAGAACTTATACACGAAGATCGCCTCGGCTATGAGTTTTATCGTTCCGGAGATTCTTGCTCTTCCTGAAGGAAAAGTGAGAAGCTTTATTGAATCTTATGAGCCCTTGGAGCTGTATGAACATACACTCGATGAAATCACACGCCAACGGGCGCATGTATTGAGTGAGAAAGAAGAGAAATTGTTGGCTGGTTTCTCTGAGATTGGTGCCAATCCTTCACAAACCTTCGGCGCATTAAACAATGCGGATCTCACTTTTCCGACCATCAAAAATGAAAAAGGAGAAGAAGTCGATCTAACCCACGGACGCTATATCAATTTTCTTAAGTCAGATGATCGGGAAGTGAGGAAATCTGCATTTGATGCGATGTATGATACGTTTGGATCGTTCAAAAACACATTTGCCTCCACACTCGGGGGACATGTGAAAAAGAATAACTTCAACGCTTCTGTAAGGAAGTATGACCGGGCACGACAGGCGAAACTAGACAGCAATAACATTCCGGAGTCGGTTTATGATAATCTCTTGGAAGCAGTGAACGAGAGACTGCCTCTCTTGCATCGCTATGCCGAGCTTCGAAAAGAAGTACTGGACCTTGATGAAGTTCATATGTATGACTTGTACACCCCACTTGTTAAAGATGCTGAGATGGAAATTTCGTATGATGAAGCTCAGGACTTGGTTACCAAAGGCCTGGAGCCACTGGGCGAAGAATACGTGAATATCGTCAAAGAGGGATTTGAAAATCGCTGGATTGACGTAGAGGAGAATAAAGGGAAGCGAAGCGGTGCTTATTCATCCGGCCATTATGGAACGAACCCATATATTCTTATGAACTGGCAGGATAATGTAAACAATTTATTTACGTTAGCTCATGAACTCGGCCATTCTCTTCATAGCTACTATACGCATCAAAACCAGCCATATCGCTACGGCAACTACTCCATTTTCGTGGCAGAGGTAGCTTCTACATGTAATGAAGCGCTTCTCAATGACTATATGATTAAGAAAACCAACAGTGAAAAAGAGAAGCTTTATTTGTTGAACAACTTTTTGGAAGGCTTCCGTGGTACGGTTTTCCGCCAGACGATGTTTGCGGAATTTGAACACGAGATTCATGTGCAAGCCCAGAACGGCGAGGCTTTGACGGCTGAAAAACTGACAGAAATTTATTATGACCTAAATAAGAAATACTTCGGCGAGAATATCGTCATAGATGAAAAAATTGGTCTCGAGTGGGCTCGTATTCCGCATTTCTACATGGGATATTATGTGTATCAGTACTCTACCGGTTATGCAGCAGCACAGGCATTAGCAGGACAAATCCTTGAAGAGGGAGAACCAGCGGTTGAACGCTATAAAAACTTCTTGAAGGCGGGCAGCAGTGACTATCCGATTGAGGTCCTAAAGCAGGCTGGAGTCGATATGACATCGAAAGATCCGATATTATCAGCATTGGATGTTTTCGAAGAAAAATTAAATGAAATGGAACAACTTTTGAAAAAATAACACAGATAAACCCACAGAACAAAAAGTTCTGTGGGTTTCTTTATTTAAAGCCGCGAAATGTTTTCTTGTGGGATGGTATGGATAAAATGAGATAAATCGCAATGAACAATAAAGGCGAACTGATGTAAATTGGATATAAATTCATGAGTGCGAACAAGTGGAAAGCGGCAAGAAATAAAATACTAATTACGAAAAGTAGGATTACCCAAATTTTCATCTCCACACACACCTCCATGGTTCATTTTATGGAGAGGAATGGATACACATGACTCCTTGCCAAAGAAAAAACTCCCGCTTCCGGGAGTTTAATCAACTTTCGATATATTGCCAGAAAGCTCCATGCTTCACGGGGATTTCCCGCACTTTTTGTTTCAGTACAAGCTTCTTCATTTCTCGTTTCGCTTCTTGTTCTGTCCAGTCATACACAACCGCAATTTCTTTGTTGGCGACGAAGCGATAGTGTTGCAAGAAATCCTCCAAAGCTGGTTTTATTCCCGGCTTTGGATCTTTTTGTAGCATTTCTTTCAACACTTTCACATAAACATCGTACGTGTATAATCCGGTGATTTTTAAGCCGGCATCTTCTTCTGATTCGTTAAAGACGACAATGGTAGGTGTGGAATCCACATCCATCTCATGAGCCAATTTCAAGTCACACTGTAAGGCTCTTCTTGCAGCGTCTCCGTGGAGATCTTTTTTGAATTCAGAGACATCGAGACGGGACTTTTCAGCACACTCAATTAAAACCGTTTCATCTGAAATGTTCTGTTTTTCCAAGAAAACATATTCCTGTACTTTTCGTAAAAAGCGCATTCCAGCCTTTTTTCCTTGTAATTCAGCCGCTTTTACAGCAAGAGCCGTGGCGAACGGGGAGGATACAGGGTTTTCGAGCCATACATCCCCGTCACAGCACATGCCTGTACGGGAACCGGTCTTGTCCCACGCCTCTTTCAAGTTTTCAGGCCTTTTTATTTTATTCTGGTGTAAAGAAGATAGCTTCCCGCTGATGATCGGCCGGAGAGTAAAGAAGCGTCCGTATTCGATCGTGAGCTTTTTGAGGAAGGGTTCCAGTGACCAGCATTCAGGGCATAAGGGATCAATAAAAACATAGATCTCAATCGGTCGTTTCAGTAAATCGAAAAAACCGCTCGCTGTTCCAGTTGTATCACTGTCACTGTTTAAACTTTTCCAACTCACATCGATTCTCCTTTCTCATCTTCTGGTGAATTCATCATATGGTTTGCTGTCATCGTAAGCCTTTCAAACATAAAAGAACGATGCGGTTCTTGAATATCAACCTCATTCATGGCACCGGACATGCAGGATAACCATGCATCTCTTCTTGTAGGTGTGATTTTGAAAGGCAGGTGTCTTGCCCGTAACATCGGATGACCATGTTCCTCAACATAGAGTGGGGGGCCACCGAAGAACTGGGTTAAAAATTGTTTTTGTTTTCGTATGGTTTCTGTAAGATCGTCCGGAAAGATCGGAATTAAATCCGGGTGTTCACTCACACGTTTATAAAAAGCTTCGACAAGCTCATCGATTTTTTCTTTACCAATTTCCTCAAAAAACGTTTCTCGTTGTTGCATAGCATCCCTTCCTGTCTGTTCATCATTTTAGCAATGAGGGCTAGAGAACGGCAACTATTCTGATTGCAGTCGCTTTCTGTCGTAGAAACGTTTGATCTTATTATCTGTTTCACGGTTAGGAATATTGCATGCATGGAGGATTTCGTCGATCACTTTTTTCCCGGTCTCTTTAGAACCGGCTTCTACTTCCAGCTCATAATCTTCCTTGTCATAATAAAGGCTGTGGTCAAGGACGACGGTAGCCGCTTTGTAGGCAAGTTCTTTTCGTCTCGTTGTAAGAGAACCGAGGTAGTGAAGATTTTCAAGGGATATACCAAGGTCAACCAGCTGCTTGGAGACATGAGGCTTTTCTGTCATTTTGTCTTGAATCCAAAGATTGGCTTCTTCTTCTGTAAGCGAATCATGAGTTTCAAGCAGACCTTCTGCATGTGGCTGCTTAAGCGTCAATGTCCATTGACCTTGTATTTGACGAATTCTCAAAGCAGCTCCTTGCTGCTTTAGATTTAGGTCTTCTGTTTCAAAATAATAATTGGTTTGTTCCATGAGTTCAACTGATTTGAATGGTAAAAAATGATAAACCTTTTCATATTCGTCTTCTGTTAATAAGTTTTTAAACTCGATTTCAATTTCCTGTGCCATGGTTAAGACCTCCTGATCGTAGTATAATGTCAGGCGCTCTGCTTATTCTGCAGGCTAACTTTATGATACAATGAATGATGAACAAAACGCACATATTTACTATGAAGATTGGATACATAAAGGTGGTTGCTTGATGAATTGGGATATATTTATAGCACCTTATGCACAAGTTGTGGAAGAATTAAAAATTAAATTAAAAGGCATGCGCCGGCAGTTTGAATATGAGGAGGAACAATCTCCCATTGAATTTGTAACCGGACGCGTCAAGCCGAAATCAAGCATTATTGAAAAGGCTCGACGAAAAGCCATTAATCCTGAAAACATCGAAGAAGAATTGCAGGATATAGCTGGAGTGAGAGTGGTCTGCCAATTCGTTGATGACATTTATGCGGTTGTCAACATGCTTCGGAACCGCCATGATTTTGAAATTGTAGAAGAAAAAGATTACGTTTCAAGGAAAAAGGATAGTGGGTATAGATCCTTCCACGTCATTATTCGTTACCCGGTGGAAACCATTCATGGAGAGAAGAAAGTATTGGCAGAAATTCAGATCCGCACCCTTGCCATGAATTTTTGGGCGACCAATGAACACTCATTAAATTATAAGTATTCGGGGAAAATACCATCAGAAATTAAATCACGTCTCAAACGTGCCGGTGAGGCTGCCTTTCAGCTCGATGAAGAGATGTCCAAAATAAAAAGCGAGATCCAAGAAGCGCAACGAGCGTTTCTAAAAAGAGAAGAACAAAAAAAGAACACTAGAAAAACTTAAAGGAGTGGGCGGACGATGAAGTTCTCGATCCTTTCTAAAGGTGATCAAAAATCGAACGAAATCCGTTCGAAAATTAAGAACTACTTGACGGAGTTCAAGTTGGAATATGATGAAGATGAACCCGATCTTGCCATTTCTGTCGGTGGGGATGGCACATTGCTGGAGGCTTTCCACACGTATGTTCACCGATTGGATAAAACAGCTTTTATAGGAATACATACCGGACACCTCGGTTTTTATGCAGATTGGATGCCGGAAGAATTAGAAAAGCTGATCATTGAGATTGCGAAGACTCCGTTCCAGGTGGTCGAATATCCACTCCTTGAAGTTACCATCCGCCCGAAAAGCGGGGGAGAAGAGGACCGCTACCTTGCGCTGAATGAGTGTACGATCAAAACGTCAGAAGGTTCGGTGGTTATGGACATTGAAATTAAAGGAGACCATTTTGAGACGTTCCGTGGAGACGGTCTGTGCGTTTCTACACCATCCGGGAGTACCGCCTATAATAAAGCGCTGGGAGGAGCGATTTTGCATCCTTCTCTTGAAGCCTTCCAAATTGCTGAAATGGCTTCGATCAACAACCGTGTGTTCCGAACGATTGGGTCTCCATTGATTTTACCTAGTCATCATACGTGCATGTTCAAGCCGAAGCATGACCGCAGCTTTCTTTTTACGATCGATCATATCACTCGTACCTATAAAGACGTAAAATCGATTCAATGTCGCGTGGCCGAAGAGAAAGTCCGATTTGCAAGGTTCCGTCCATTTCCTTTCTGGAAACGTGTCCACGACTCCTTTGTAGCTGATGACTACTCAGACTAATGTGACAAAGAGGTGGCAGGTGACAGAGGCTTACGCCGGTTACTCCATTCGGGAATTTCTGTTACAAGCGGGTGAGTTTTCCCGACAATTGCTCAAGAAAGTTCGGATGGACGGTATGGTATTCATAAATGGAACTCAGGTGGAGATGTGGCACCCATTAGATACAGGGGATGAAGTCCTCCTCGTTTTTCCTGAAGAAGAAAAAGGAGCGATCTTTCCTCATCAGGGGACTTTACCGATCGTATTTGAGGATGATGATATCATGGTCCTCGACAAGCCTGCAGGCATCCCAGTTGTACCTCCTTTTGACCAAAAAGAGCCTTCAATTGCAAGTTACTTGCTTTTTGAATATGAAAAAAGAGGGTACCCCTGTACGGCCCATATTGTCACGAGGCTCGACAAAGATACTTCTGGATTGATGTTAATTGCTAAACACGCCTATAGTCATTGGCTTCTTACCAAGAAATTGGACTTGATTTCACGACAGTATGTTGCGGTTGTCGAAGGAGAATTTCGTGAAAAGGAAGGTCTAATTGATGAGCCAATCGGCCGTGCAGAAGACTCCATCATCCGAAGAGTTGTATCTCCAGAGGGAAAGCCTTCAAAAACTCAGTACCATCTGATTAATCAGGAGAAAAATTATTCCCGGATCCGCTTTAAACTCCTCACCGGTCGGACGCACCAAATTCGTGTCCATATGGCTCATAGGGGGTATCCTCTAGCTGGTGACACATTATATGGCGGGGAAAAAGTAGAGGGGATGGATGGCCAGGCCTTGCATTGTGAGCGGCTTCACTTCATTCATCCATGGACGAAGAAAAAGATGACCTTTACATCAGAACCACCGAAACATTGGGAAGGATTTGCTTGAGAAGCATGTGTTCGATTCTATTAAAAAGCAGGAGCCACGAGTGCTCCTGCTTTTTAATATCTGAACTTTTCTTCTACGAAAGGCATGCTTGATGGTACACTGATGATTTTTTCTTCAGGCAGTCGGAAAGCGGTCAACTTGCCTCCGAACACACACCCTGTGTCTATATTAACGGTTTTATTAACAAAACGGGGTTCACGGACTGGAGTATGTCCATAGATGATCCATCGATTTCCGGTGTAATGTTGGGCCCAGTCTCGTCTGACAGGACGACCGTCCGGCAGTTTTTCACCAGTAATGTCCCCATAGAGCACGAACGTTTCGATACTTTTACTTTTATGACCGATGTCTTCCTCGCGGATCCCGGCATGAGCAACAACAGCATCAACATCTTCCAAAATTAAGTGCAGAGGGGATTGCTCATACAAATGCTTGAATTGTTTTTTTACATCCATCTGTTCTTGTTTAGATAAGGTACGGTATTCTGCAGCGGTCGTCTCCAATCCATGCTTTTCTTGGACAGGATTCCCTAGAAAAAAACGATACAATTTGTTGCAATGATTTCCCGGGACATAATGGGCTCCTTTTTCTGTAACTAGACGATAGACGAAGGTTATGCACTCCACGGATGAGGGGCCCCGGTCAGTGATATCTCCCACGAACACAGGAGTTCTTCCTTCGGGGTGCTGCGGGAGACCTTCGCTCCATTCATAGCCGAGTTCTTCAAACAGTTGTTTTAACTCATCAAAGCAGCCGTGGACGTCCCCGATTATGTCGTAGTTCATGGTCATTCTCCTTTTGTTATTCAATAATTGTTTTGATGCTGTCCTATATATGGAAGATATTTTTCCCAAGCCTTCGAAATACTAAACATACGGGGAGTTTATTCCCTAACCTAGATTTCTTCTGTTAAACTACATTTATGTGAGGAATTTGGCTGTTAAAAATTGAGTGACTTTCGTTGACAAACATGTGTATCGCCATTAAGATTAAACGGTCAAAAACGAAATAGACACTGGGGAGGGTTGCTTATGGAACACTTAGATGACCAGGAGCGCCAAGAAGTTTGGACGAATATTAAAGATGCTTTGTTCAATGATCACATCGACCAGTTCCGTGCAGAATTTCTCGAACTGCATCCATATGACCAGGCCCGGATCTTTGAAGATCTGGATAAAGAAATCCGGATGCAAATTTACACCTACCTCTCTCCAGAAGAGGTTGCAGATGTCATGGAGCACATCGATTATGATGAGATTGAACCTTTCTTTACTGAAATGGAACCGACTTTTGCTGCGCAAGTCTTCGCTGAAATGTCAACGGATGATGCTGTTGATATTTTAAACGAATTAGATAAAGATAAAGTGGCGAGTTTCTTGACGATCATGGATGATGATGCAGCTGACGAAATCAAAGACCTGCTTCATTATGAAGAGAAAACCGCTGGTTCCATAATGACAACGGAATTTGTTGTCGTTAAAGCCGGTATGACGATCAAGGAAGCGATGGTTCATCTGAGAACAGAAGCCCCAGACGCCGAGACGATTTATTACACGTATGTCATTAATGAAGATAAACGGCTCGTCGGTGTTATTTCGTTGAGGGATTTGATTATATCTGAAGAAGAATGGCTGATATCCGACGTTATGAATGAACGAGTGGTATCGGTCTCAGTCGGTGAAGACCAGGAAGAAGTGGCACGTATGGTGCGCGACTACGACTTTCTTGCCTTACCGGTCGTTGATTTCCAGGACCATCTCCTTGGAATCATTACCGTCGATGACATTATGGACGTCATGGAGGAAGAAGCAAGTGATGATTATTCTAAACTTGCGGCCGTTTCTGACGTTGACAGCCCTGATGACAATGCTTTTGCGTCAGCCAAAAAGCGTTTGCCCTGGCTTGTCATTCTACTCTTTTTGGGAAGTCTGACAGCCAGTCTCATTGGGCGTTTTGAGGACACCTTGGATCAAGTAGCTATCCTCGCTATTTTTATTCCGCTGATTGCCGGAATGGCAGGAAATACTGGAACGCAGGCACTAGCCGTTGCTGTCCGCGGTATTGCTACCGGGGAAATTGAAAAGCAAGGAAAATGGAAAATGATGATGAGAGAAGCAGGAACCGGTATTATTACTGGGCTCTCTTGTGGTGTATTGATCACTCTCATTGTATATATATGGCATGAAAACTTCTTTTTAGGCGTATTAGTCGGATTGTCCATCTTTATGACCTTGGTTGTAGCAACATTGGCTGGCTCTCTCGTTCCCCTTCTTATGCATCGTTTAAAGATCGACCCAGCTGTTGCCTCAGGTCCATTCATTACAACGGTGAATGACTTGATCTCCATTTTGATTTACTTTGGACTCGCGACAGCTTTCATGAATTTATTGATTTAAGGAAGGAGGGCGAGTATGGAACATGGTGCATCAGTAACTTCTCTAGTTATTGTAATTATCGCAGCATTCATAACTCCCATCTTACTACACCGTTTTAAATTGAATATCATTCCGGTTGTAGTAGCAGAAATCATCGTAGGATTAATCATCGGTCAAAGTGGATTTGATATTGTAGAGCAAGGAAGCTGGTTAGAGATCTTGTCTACATTAGGGTTCATTTTCTTGATGTTCCTCAGTGGATTAGAAATTGATTTTTCTATATTTGCAAGTAGAAAGAAGAAAGCTAAGCCGGAAAACCAGGGGACAGGTGCTCCGAACCCAGTATGGGTGGCGACCACTGTCTTCATTGGGATCTTCGTCATATCTTTGGCACTTTCTTATTTATTCGTGTTGGCAGGTTTCATTGACAATGCCTTTTTGATGACACTGATCATTTCTACCATTTCATTAGGTGTAGTTGTGCCGACGTTGAAGGATGCACAAATGATGAAGACGACGATTGGTCAGACCATCCTCCTCATTGCGGTCATCGCCGATCTTGTGACAATGATTTTGTTAGCTGTTTTCGTATCCATTTATGGAGAGAGCGGTGGAAACACATGGTTACTGCTCATACTTTTTGCAGCGGGTGTCCTTTTCTATTACATCGGCAAAAAGTTTCGTCATCAGTCGTTCGTGGAGACGATGGCCAAAGGGACGATCCAGATCGATACACGTGCTGTGTTCACACTCATCCTTCTGCTTGTCGCCTTATCTGAGACTGTTGGAGCAGAGAATATCCTTGGTGCTTTCTTAGCAGGTACGCTCGTTTCCTTGCTGTCTCCTAACCCAGAGATGGTCAAGCGTCTGGACAGTTTCGGCTATGGATTCCTAATTCCAATCTTCTTCGTTATGGTTGGTGTGGAAATTGATATTTGGAGCCTATTTACTGATTCACGTGTGCTCATATTGATTCCACTGTTATTTATCGCCTTACTCGTCTCGAAGATTGTTCCTGCTTTAATATTGAGTAAGTGGTATGATAAGAAAACCGTTTTTGGATCAGGTTTTATCCTTACTTCCACACTCTCCCTTGTGATTGCGGCAGCTGCCATCGGGAAGCGGGAAGGAATGATCGATGACCAAATGGAAGGCGCCCTGATCCTAGTGGCTGTCCTGACATGTCTAGTGGCACCGATCGTCTTCAAAAAGGTTTATGGACGATTTGAAGACGAAGACCATAAGACGGTCGTTTCCTTTATCGGTTCTAACCGCATGACCTTACCGGTTGTTCGAGAACTGGACATTCATGCATATGAGACTCATCTTTACCATACAAAAGTGGATAAAATTGATGAACGCATCAGCCGTAATTGCTTTGATATCAAAGAATTAGATGGCTATGATGTCGAAAAGATGAAAGAGCTTGGAGTCTTTGAAGTAGACTTGATTGTCGCGTCTACGGGTGATGAAGAACGAAATGCTGAGATTGCCCGCTTTGCAAAAGAGCAAGGGGTGGAACGCGTCATTGTCCGAGTAGAGTCCCCAGACTTATCTCAGGAAATGAAAGATCTCAATATCAATGTGTTCTCCGTGTTCTTGTCTTCCAAAGCGCTCCTGAAAGCGATGATCGAAGCACCAAATGTTGTAGATATCTTAACGAAACAAGATAGTGCACTCTATCAAATCAATATGAACAACTCGGTCTATAACGGCATCCATCTCCGTGAATTTCCATTCACCGGAGATGTCATCATGGTCCGTATCTTCCGCGGAAAAGACTCGATCGTCCCTCACGGGGATACAGAGTTGAAAATGGGTGACCGCCTGATCGTTACAGGCTCTCATGAGTATGTAGAAGAACTGAAAATGGAACTGGAATATTGTGAATGGTGTTAACCCTCAACCGCTCCTTCTCATCACGAGAAGGAGCGGTTTTTAATTAAACCGTACTTTCACTGACGCTCCCGTTTGTGGAAGACTCAGTTTCGAGACTTTTCGGGTTTCGTTGCTGGGTTGAGCGTCAGGGGTGGTTGGGAAGCTACTCGTCCAGCTCCATCGCCCAGACACTCGCGTCATAAGCAGAACAGCAAAGGAATGAAAAAAACACATTCCGTTGCTGTTCTGCTTATGCCAGTCGTGTCTACCAGGGCGATTCCGCATTTGAACACTTTCATGTGGGGGAGTGGCGAGCTTCCACGGAAAGCGAGTCATCCCCGCAGCCCCCATCCACTCAACAAAAGTCTCGAAATCGAGTCTTCAAGAATACTGCCATTATCTTGAATAACAGAATTATTCGATATCCTGATTTTGGATAGAGAATGGGCTTATGTGAGTGGAAATAGGGAAAGGATAAAGGGAGGTTTGTTTTTCAAAAGTTAATGGTTTAAAATAGGAGCAGGTACTAATAACAAATACTAATTTAGATTCTATTACCTCAAGGAGGGTGTTCAATATGAACTTTTCACTAGAAGGACGTACTTATGTCGTCATGGGAGTGGCGAACAAACGAAGCATTGCCTGGGGGATTGCCCGCTCACTTCACTCTGCTGGAGCACGTTTGATTTTTACAGTCGCATCGGAGCGCTTCAAAAAGTCGGTTCAGGACCTTGCTGATACTCTAGAAGGTGGCGAGGAGTCACTGGTGTATGAGTGTGACGTGACAGACGATGAAGCGATCATCCAGACGTTTGAACAAATCGGTAAAGATGTAGGGACGATTCACGGCCTTGCCCACTGTATCGCATTCGCGAATCGTGAAGAATTGAAAGATGAATTCTTGAACACAAGTCGCGATGGTTTCCTCACTGCTCACAACATCAGCTCTTATTCTCTAACAGCGGTCGCCCGTGCAGCTCAACCGTTGATGACGGATGGAGGAAGTATCGTAACCCTTACTTATCTTGGTGGGGAGCAAGTCGTGAAAAATTATAACGTCATGGGTGTAGCGAAAGCGAGCCTGGATGCTAGCGTCAAATACTTAGCTAACGATCTTGGTAAACATAACATACGGGTAAATGCCATTTCCGCTGGTCCAATTCGTACACTTTCCGCTAAAGGCGTCGGTGATTTCAATCAAATTCTTAAAGTGATTGAGGAACGTGCGCCACTAGGTCGTCCTGTTACTCAAGAAGAAGTAGGTGACACCGGGTATTATTTAATGAGTGATCTATCTCGCGGTGTGACCGGAGAAGTGATTCACGTGGATTCCGGATTCAGCATTGTCGCTTATTAATCTAAATTCAAAACCCCTTTTCTACATAGAGTAGAAAAGGGGTTTTGTCATGTGAACAAGCTTCGAAGGTGTGGCCATACGGTTTCTTTCTTTTTTGTACCGTGGGAGGCAACAAATCGCACCACTTCCGTTAATGGAAGCACTTCTTTTCTATTAGGAACATGGATCAGTGCGAAGTGGTGATCATAGCTTCCTTGATAAGCCATGATCCATGTCATCAGCTCAGAAAATGTGGTATGCTCACCAATTTTCAAGGGAAACATTTGACTATTTCTTTGCAGGTTCAATTGTTCAGAAATGGACACTGGCAGCGGGGGAGGAGGATAATCAGGCTCTGCAAAATAATAACCTTGCATAAGGAAGATCCCCATTTGAATTAAATGAAGACACTCGCCTTCGGTTTCCACCCCCTCAGCAATAATCCCTGCACCTAACTTCTTTCCGATATGTTGTAAAGCCTCCACCATATATTGTTTTTCACGGAATTGATCGATATGGGTAATCAGGGACCGATCGATTTTCAAGTAGTCCGGTTTTAATTCAGAAACCATTTGTAGGGAGGAATAACCTGCACCGACGTCATCGATCGCCACTTTAAATCCTTGTTTCCTATAATGTTCTAGAAGTTTTCGGAAGCTTTGAAAATCAGAAATGGCGGAGTGCTCGGTAATTTCAAAGACGATCTGGTCCGGGTTCAACCCTGTATTTTTCAAAACGGCATGGGTGAAACCTGGAATAAAAGAATCGTCATGTATGACATTCGGCGTTAAATTCACCCACAATTGCTGTTTCTCTTGTAAATAGGGGAGAATCGAGTCGATGGCAAGCTCGCGTGTATGTTTTTCAAGTTGAAATAACCGGTTCGTCTGATCGGCAAACTGGAAGAGTTCGACTGGGCTTTTAAAATAAGCACTCACAGGAAATCTTGTTAGTGCTTCAAAACCGATGATGCTTTCTTTATGTATATTGATGATCGGTTGATAATGGATAAAAAGCTTGTCCTCATTCATGTATGAAGTGAGGACATCTTCTGATGACTTGCGTTCTCGTTGTTGAGCAAGGCTCATGAAAACACTCCTAAACAATGGTCTACACCTACCATAACAATCGTAAGATAAAAGAATCGCCGTGTTCTGTTAAATTTGTGTAAAATCATGAGAGGTTTTGTCAAATGAGGACAAAAGTGAACATGGTTTGTGACTTGGGCATATATATAAAATGATGACCGAATGGAAAAGGAGAGATCTTGATGGCAGATGAAAAGCGACTTGCTAAGCAGCCGATGCTTTATATTGTCCAGCCTAAGGGCTTGAAACCAGCAGAAGTTCCAATGCAAACCAGCTTTCGAAGTCAGCGATCTTCTAAAGCAGAAGAGAAGACAGAACAGCCTCCAGCAGAAGCTCCATCGACTGAGCGCGAAATACGGATGCGCAGTCAGAACTCCCCCCACCGTCAAGAGCTTGCAAAATTGAAAACATCGGATGAACCGGAAATGAGTGGAGAAGAGAGAGGTAGAGAAGCTTCAGCTGTAAGTGCAGAAGAAAAGGTGGAAAAGGATGCACCTCGAGATCGAAGGCAACGCTTCCATGACATGACGCTAGAGGAAAAAGTTTTATATTTCTTCAATCTTTCCCCTCACGTGCCGAAAATGAAATGTGAAGTAATGACAGAGGAAGAAAACTACCGAGGGTACATTACGGATTATGTAGATGGTGTCGTGCACATGAAAGTTTTTCAGCGTCCGTTTCAGAGGGAGATAGCATTTGAAGCCATTCAAGATATTAGACTTCTAGGGTTTTAGTAAAGTTATGAAAAAACCGCGCATCTGTGCGCGGTTTTTTATGAATCTTAAAGAGTTGCTGCTGCCGGAAGACATGTTACGTGGCAGAAGCAGTTCAAGTCTACTGTAATGCAGATTCCTGAAGCACGAAGGTTTCTGCAGCTTTGATCAGCTGGTGATTTTGGATCGAATCCTCTGTGACGGCGTGAGCCTTCAACCTCATCCTCGTCGTCATCATGCCAGCGGTCAGCAAAGAGAAGTTCAAGGATGGCACAACCATCGTGATCGACAGATTTAACTCTGAAGAAGAAGCTTCCTTTCACTTCGCAATCGTCGCCACTTCGTTTTGAACCGTAGCCTTTAAAAGGTGTGCATCCATCTTTACAGTAAAGGATGACAGGAACCGTGTCGAAGCCGGAACCTCCACCAGTGTCACCTAAAAGGTCTGCGATTGAACGCTCACAGCTTGTCGTGCAATCGTGCATGACATCATTCTGTGCATCGACGATATCTTTAAGGATATCAATCACACATGAACCTGAATCGTGTCTTTTTCCACAGCTCATTTTCTAATTTCCCCTTTCCATACGCATTGACGTATTGTCTTTACTAGAATATGAAATGTGTCCGTGTCGGTGTGGGCATTTGTCTCTTTTCTCTGAATCCGCACTTTTTTTGTCCTTCATGGGCAGGAGACTATACCCAACTGGGGCAAACGCCATAGATTAGAAGTGAATTCGAATAAGGAGTGAATGGAATGTCTGATAAAAAGAAGGTCATCCATGTGAAGGACCTTGTCATTAAAGCGGATAATGTCGTCATCGAGCCTCAACGTGATAACCGTCATGACCGAGACGACCGTGTCGATCCATTTTTCGGCGGACCGAGACGACGTAGAGAAGAAGAAGCAAGAGATGAAAGCAGTTCAAGAAACCGCCGTCGTGATGATGAATCTTCCGACCGCCGTGGGGGATTTCGTTGGTTTTAAGAAAATAAAGAGTGAGCCACTACAAGGAACGTAGTGGCTTTTTCTTGATGGGAGAGAAGGAGAATGATGTTAAGTGTGATGGAGATTGTATTGCTGGCACTTGCCACTTTCCGTCTGACACGTCTCATTGTCAGAGATTACATCATGGAATGGTTCAGACGGCCTTTTATTGACGTAAAGGTCATCCAAAACGAGCACGGCGTCGAAGAAGAATGGGTGGAACCGAAGGGTTTTATCGGTGAAGGATTGAGTTGTCAATGGTGTGTCGGTGTGTGGTCTGCTTTAATTATGCTTTTCTTCTATATAGTAGTTCCATATGGAGAGTGGTTGGTGCTATTGCTCGCTCTTGCCGGATTGCAATCCATCATCTATACATGGGTCGATCGACAATGACGGATAAAAAGGAAAAGACGTTGTTTGAAGTTTTAAAGGAAATCGATGTGGAAACGTCGAAAATGAATGGAATCATCAAACAACCTGAGAAGAAATTCAACGAGTGGGAAAAGGACTTTCAGGCATGGGATCGTCGTTTCTCAAAGCGGATGACGGACATGGAAAAATTTCTGACCAAACAGATGGGGAAAATGGAGCGTTTCTTTGAGTAGGAAAAAAGGGTATAGATAAAAAAAGGAGGCGTCGATATGGGATATATTCTGCCTGTGAATCATTATCAGTATCAGGATTATCAAACCAGAACGACCCAGCATGAACGTTCACCTTTTGTCCTTGAAAAAGTGTTCAAAGCTACGTTGGATCATAAAATGAAGCACAATCAAGATCGTGTGGAAGACCAGCGTGGAAGATCGATCCATATACCGAGGAATACCCATGCTGTCAACAGCGTACAACCTTCACTCCAAAGAAGCGGTACAGAGAAGATTCTTTCTAATATGACAGGAAAAGGGAGTCACTTTAGCGAAACTGTATGAAAAAGCTAAAGGAGTCGTGGATATGTCTTTTCAACAGTTGGATGAATGTTGTTATTACTATCATAGTTCCGTCAATATTGGATACGTACATCAAGGGAAGGATGGGGTACTCATCGATGCAGGGATCGATGTTTCATCCGTGAAAAAGGTGCTCAAGGAGTTAGAGAAAAGAAAGCTCCCGTTGACGCACCTTTTTATTACCCATGCCCATGCAGATCATTACGGAGGGGCTCGGTTTGTTCAGGAAAACTACGATGTACATACCGTCGCCCCTGTGTTTGAAGAAGCTATTTTAAGAAATCCTGGTCTGGAACCTCTTTATTTATTCGGAGGGAACGACCCGCTGCCGGAGTTACATAACAAATTTTTAGAAGGGCCAGCTATAAGGGTGGATGAGGTCGTGGAAGAAGGGGAGGTAGTGTTTGGTGCTTTAAGAGCGGAAGCTTACCATCTTCCTGGTCATAGTTATCACCAGTTGGCATTGAAAATCAATGACATTCTTTACGCGGCTGACAGTTATTTTAGTGTGGAGACACTAAAAAAACATAAGATTCCCTTTTTGACCGATGTCAGTTTAGCATTGGATAGTTTGGACCGCCTCACTAAAATTTCATGCAGGGGGGCGGTTCCTGGTCATGGTAAGTTCGAGGCTTCTCCTACCTTGACGATACAAAACAACATGGACTACCATGAGCAGTTGTCCGCATGGCTGCATCAATACCTTGCTGAAGAAGGCCCGGCGGCGCACGAGGTCCTCGTTAGGGCTATGTGTGAACACTACAACGTTGAAGCTCAGGGTTTGTCCCAATGGCTGCTATTCAGAACGGCGGTCACTGCCTATTTAATCGGATTAAAAAAAGCGGGCCTCGTGGAGGACCGCATCATGAACAATACGTGGAGTTTTTATATTACAGACCAATAACGAATAAGTCCGGCTCGCCTTCTTTGTGTTCAGCGTACATGACTTCAGCAGGATCGGTAAAATTTTGTGCTCTTAGCTGTTCATTCAGCCACTTCTCATCAAAACCAGCTTCTTTGAGATTATCCCAAATGACCTCTCCATCACTAATGATGGTCCGAGGAAGAGGAACAGGCTGAGGGGCTAAATTCATATCGTCACGAGTGACATTTTGATACTGGGAAGCCTTCAGGACAGAAATGGTGCCATCCGTTTCGAGTACCGCATATTGAACTTCCTGGATCGAGAAAACATCCTTCGAACGTAACAAATGCTGCAGTTGATTAAGATCCAGCTTGTTTTTCTTCAGCTGATTTCGATCGATATTTCCTTTATAAATAACGAGGGAAGGACTTCCTTCTAAAATTTTTCGTGTTCCTTTAAACTTTTCTGTGATCATCTCGGTTGAGTAGATGAGTATGCTCCATAATAAAATGGCATAACCGATATCTAGGATTCCCACTTCTTTATCATACAAAGCATTACCGACCAGTTCCCCAAGGACGAGAGCAGCGATGAAATCGAAAGCGGTAATTTGTGTGATCTGCGATTTTCCAAGCACTTTTGTCATAACAAAGAGTGCAGCAAAACCAAAAAATGTTTCCACAGTAATTTGTAAGTACTCCATAGCGTTTCACGATCCTTACCTGTAGCCTATACGGTTCATTGTAGACAAAAGGACCTTAGGATAAACGAAAAAACTCCGGAAGCCCGGAGTTTTTTCGTTTATCATTTTTTTATAATTTTTTCACCATCGTGACGTGTGGGATGCCGGCATCCATGAATGGGTCTGAAATGGTCACATACCCAAGAGACTCATAGAACGCCTCTGCATGGGTCTGGGCATTCAATTTGGCCTTGTCAAATGCATAATCACGGATGACTTCTTCCATCGACTCGATGATCTGTGCTCCGAATGATTGGCCTCGGTGTTTCTTCATGACACAAATCCGTTCAAGTTTCCCAAATCCTTGAACAAAGCGTAGTCGGGAAGCGGCGACCGGCTGTTTCCCCTCATATCCAACAAAATGGATGGCGCTATCATCAAACTCATCAATTTCTATTTCCAAGGGAACCTGTTGTTCATCTACAAAGACGACGCGTCTAACGTAGAAAGCGTCGTCTTTTTGCTGTTTATTCTTAACCTTCACGATGTCCACGGACTATCACCCTTTGCCGAGGCGGAATGTTTCATAAACACTCCATGCCCCATTTTCGAGTTGATAAAGCAACTGGAAGCGGTCGACTTTATCATTCAAGTCGAATTTCAGCATGCGCAGGCTGCCATATACATCCGAGAATTCTTCATCCGAAAGCTTTTGGGCAATCGTGATATGTGGGACAAAAGCAAAATCTTTCTCCTCTGGAAGTTCTCCTGCATGCAGCTTGTCATTCAATTCAAAAATTTCATCGGAAGGTTCAATTTTTAAGTAAATTGTATTTGTGACGGGTGAGAAAGAGCTCACCTTATAAACACCATACGAAAAAGGCTGCGTGTTTTTTGCAATCTCGCTCAATTCAGGAATGATTTTGTTCTCAATTTCTTCTTCTTCTGCTTCAAACGCTTCTTTCATCGTGATATGTGGTGGAATCAACGCATAATGGGGATCGTAACGCTTGCGGTATGAATTCGCCACATCCTGTACTTTTTTTGATGGAAAAACTGCTACTCCGTATCTCATTGGACTAACCTCCTGTTTCCTTCTATATCGCTATTCCTTACCAAACATCTTCAATAAAGCACGTTCAAAATCCTTCTGCCATGTGCCCCATGTATGATCACCATCTAATTCATGATACGTATAGGCAAGCGGCTGGCGATTCAAAAACTCGCGCAGTTCACGGTTAGGTTCAAGAAAATTCTTTCTTGTTCCTTCTGTCGTTTCGACATCTGTTTCTTCCATTCCGATGGTATGATAAATGGTCAAGGAAGAAAAGTCTTTGGTCGATTGCACGACTTCTTTGACATGTTCATCCACATAAGGACTCTGCATGATGACATTGCCGAAGATGTTCGGGAATTTCACCGCCGTCATTAAAGCGAGCGTGCCTGCTAAAGAGTCACCGACAAGTGTTCGTCCGCGCCCCATGCAGTAACCAGGAAACTCCTCATCCAGGAAAGGTACAACTTCGCGAATGAGGAAGTTGACGTATTCTGCTTGTTTCTTTCCGTCTGGATGGTATTTGTCCTGGCGATCATATTTGTCATTGTAATGGATGCCGATGAAAATGGTGTTCTCGATCTTTTCTTCTTTATGGAGTTTGTCACTCAATGTGGCCGCGCGTCCCATCGAGTAATAATCGTTTCCATCCTGCATGATACAGAAATGGTATTTGTATAATGGAGAAAAATTCTTCGGAGTGTACACCCTCAGTGTCATTGTCTCCTGTAAGTATTGACTATCAATGGTATATTCTGTCATGGATCCGTCTCTACCCATTTTCCTACCACCTCCTCACAGCATGGAAATTTCCTTTAGGATTTCCCAATAAATATTTCGTGTAAACGTTCCACTATTCATTTTATCATATAATTGTCGAAAAAGTTGAAAAGATGATGGGTGGGATTTTCAGGTAAAATGTTCTTTTATATTTATAAGATTGTTTCACTAATTGGCAGGATTGTGTAAGACTCAGTTTCGAGACTTGGTGGGAGTATAGGGGCTCCGGGAAAAGGTTCGCTTTCCGTGGGCGAGTGATGAGCCTCCTCGAGCTAACGCTCTGCGGGGTTTCATCTACCACGCACTTCCTCTTAGATATCCGGTTCCGGCGCCTAGCGGCTAGTGAGACTTCCCTCGCTTCTGTACGATAAGTCAACATCGAATCGCTCCGCTCTTCGTGTTTCCTTTATCTCCGCC
>NZ_QUAE01000012.1:0-90933 GCF_003386945.1 Halobacillus trueperi
CCTTTTAAATATTCACAAATTTCTCTATATACTGATTAATTATAGATCTTTTTATCTAGTAAAACAATAGGGGAACACGCAATGACGGGAGTCTTTTGACTTATATCGACTTCACGGAAGTGTATTTACACCTGTTTGAATTGGGTGTATGATAGTTTTGGTCAGTTCAGGAGGTTAAGCAATGCTTACTTTTTTAAAAAGAAAAGGCGTCCAATTGTCCTTTCAGGCTTATTTTGTCACAGCGTTAAGCTACATGGCATTGGGGCTTTTTTCTTCACTAATTATTGGATTAATTATTAAAACGATTGGCGAGCAGACAGATATAATCGTTCTTTCTGAATCATTCATCGAGATGGGTACTTTTGCAATGGACACGAAAATATGGGGTGGAGCTATTGGAGCTGCGATTGCTTATGGTCTTAAAGCGCCTCCACTTGTAATTTTTGCAGCTTTATTCAGTGGAGCCTCCGGCGCAGAGCTAGGTGGCCCTGCAGGAAGTTATATAGCAGCCTTATTAGCCACGGAATTCGGAAAAATCGTCAGTAAAGAAACCAAAATAGATATCATACTGACTCCCTTTATCACTATTATTGTGGGTTATTGTGTGGCGGCAGCTATCGGGGCGCCTATTGGACGCTTTATGGCAGGAGTAGGGGGCATTATTAACTGGGCTACACAACAACAGCCGATCATCATGGGAGCACTTGTGGCTGTTTTAATGGGAATTGCTTTGACAGCACCTATATCCAGCCTTGCTATTGCTTTGATGCTCTCCTTAGATGGCGTGGCAGCCGGAGCAGCCACTGTAGGCTGTGCAGCACAGATGATCGGTTTTGCCACCATCAGTTACAGAGATAACGGATTTGGTGGTGCGCTCGCTCAAGGAGTCGGAACATCCATGCTTCAAATTGCAAACGTAGTCAAAAAACCGCTTATCATTCTTCCTCCAACCATAGCAGGAGCTGTTTTGGCCCCTATCGCAACCGTTTGGTTAAGTGTAGAAAACAATGCAGCTGGTTCAGGAATGGGGACAAGCGGATTTGTCGGTCAAATTATGACGTTTGAGTCCATGGGTTTTTCTTGGGAAATCTTCTGGATCATCATCAGTTTTCATTTTATTGGCCCCGCCCTGATTAGTTATCTTGTGGCTTATTGGTTCCGCAAGAAAGGGTGGATCCAACCAGGGGATATGATTATTCAATACGATTAATGGTGTGCTAGAATAACGTTGGAGGTGACCTGAAATGATTACATTAGAATCAGATCAACAAATGAAAGAACTTCAAAATAATGAACCTGTTATTTTCTTATTTTCTGCAGATTGGTGTCCAGATTGCAGAGTGATTGAACCATTCCTTCCAGAGTTGGAGGAAAAGTACGCAGCCTGGAAATTCGTATATGTTGATCGCGATCAATTCATTCATATCTGCGCAGAAAACGATGTGTTCGGCATTCCGAGTTTCCTCGCATTCAAAGATGGCGAAGAAGTTGGCCGCTTTGTCAGTAAGGACCGAAAAACAAAAGAACAGATTGAAGACTTCATAAACAAACTTGACCAGTAAAAAACAGGCCGTGCCAAAGCACGGCCTGTTTCTTTTTATTCAGTCTAATTTCATCACTAAAGCTCCCGATTGTGGAAGAATCAGCTTCGAGATAACCGAGGTTCCTTTGCCGTATTTGGAGTCAGGGGTGGTTGGGAAGCTACTCGCTTTCCTGTGGGGGAGTGGCGAGCTTCTCGGGCTAAAGCCCTATGGGATCTCGCCTTTCTCCTTCTTCCACGGAGTCTTGCAGCTTCCAAACCACCCCATTCATGTAAGGGAGAAGTCTCCCACTCTTCCCTCCTGAGCAGGCATAAAGCGCTCTGTATCAAGCTTTTACATTGTGAATGCCCGCTGTGGAGATGTTTATATTATCCACTTCCCTCAATCATACAAGCTGATTTTCTAGAAGTGGTTTCGAGAATCTTCCATGGCAAAGGGGCGGAGGGGAATGGCGAGACTCCTACCTTAAGTGTGCAGGCGCCTCGATCAGCGGCGTATGGACTGGACTGAGCTGGCGGAGATAAAGGAAACACGAAGAGCGTAGCGATTCGATGTTGACTTATTGTACAGAAGCGAGGGAAGTCTCACTAGCCGCTAGGCGCCGGAACCGGATATCGAAGAGGGAAAAAAGTGCATGGTGAGACCCCGCAGGACGCAGTCCGCGGAGGCTCACCGCGCTCCCGCGGAAAGAGAGTCATTCCCCGCAGCCCCAATTCACTCAACAAAAGTCTCGAAATCAAGTCCTCAACCATCCTGCCATATCGTTGAATAGCGTTGTGCTTTTGTTATGTAGGGGGAAATGTGTATAATAGAAAACGATGTAGTTTGAAGAAACGAAAATAGAGAACAAATTCTTTCTTCCCATAATAAAGGAGGAAAAAAGATGAAGATGACAAGTATTAAGATGAAGAAAAAACTAGAAGAACGTCTAGCGAATGACCAATGGAAAACGACATTCAATAGAGATAAAGATACTTTCCGTGTCGAGTGGAACAACACTGGAAAAGGAATTACTATTACATTGCCAAATGTGATTTCAAAGTATGAAGCACGCGGGGAAGAAGCCATTGATGAGCTTGAAGACCATGTGAAAGAAGCTCTTCGGGTTATGAATGAAGATCATAAGCTGACAGGGAAAGAACAGCACATTTTCCCTGTCATACGAGCCGGTTCTTTTCCGACAGAAACCGAGCAGGGGAAAAAGTTGATTTATGTCGACCATACGGCAGAAACACGTATATATTATGCTCTGGATTTAGGCAAATCTTATCAATTAATTGATGAGAAAATGTTAGAAGACGAGGGTTGGTCTCTAGACAGGATCAAGGAAGTGGCTGGCTTTAATGTGCGTTCTCTTCCTGTTGAGATGAAAAAAGACAGCGTATATGGAAATGACTTTTATTTCCATTCGGCAAGAGACGGCTATGATGCTAGCCGTATCCTAAATGAAGCCCTTCTTGAAAAGCTCAAAGCCGAGTGTAAAGGAGAGCTTGCCATCAGCATTCCTCACCAGGATGTCATTATTTTTGCAGATGTCCAAAATTCAGAAGGATATGATATATTAGCTCAGATGGCTATGAAATTCTTTGCAGAAGGAACGGTGCCTGTTACCTCCTTATCGTTTTTATATGAGGATAAGCAGCTGGAACCGATTTTCATTCTTGCTCAGAAGAAACCGAATAAGGATCGAAAGGAAGAGTAGAACATGGATGTATTTTACAACAAGCAAGGAATTGGAGATGTCCTGATTATTCCAATCAAAGAAGGAGACCGCGATTCTTTTAAAGAAGAAGCTTACGGAGATGTAGTGAAAATAACGGATAGCAAGGACGGTTCTTTGCTCGGTTACAATATTTTCAATGCTTCTAAGTATTTCAACCTCGATGGCCAAGGGAAAATGCGTTTAACCGAAGAGATGCTATCCCCAATCAAAGATCTTTTTACAAAAAATCAGCTCGACGATGTTCTCGACTTCGATTTAAGTCCTAAATTCGTCGTTGGCTACGTAAAAGAAAAAGCGGGACATGAGAATGCTGACAAATTAAGTGTCTGCCAAGTGGATGTCGGAGAGGATACGTTGCAGATTGTCTGTGGTGCTCCGAACATCGATCAAGGGCAGAAAGTCGTTGTTGCTAAAGTAGGGGCGGTTATGCCTAGTGGGATGAAGATCAAAGATGCAGAGTTGAGAGGCGTTCCTTCATCAGGCATGATTTGTTCCGCAAAAGAGTTGAATCTACCAGATGCACCAAAAGAAAAAGGAATCTTAGTTCTTGACGAAGATGCTGTTATTGGGCAGCCTTTTGAAGTTTAATCAGGATAGAGATAAGCAAAGTAGCCCAGCTGCTTTGCTTTTTTTGATTCAAAAGTCATTTTTAAAGGTATTGTAAACCAACCAATGCCTCAAACCTGTTAAAATAGGGATAATCCTATAAGTGATTTTAAAATTGAAAAGAGAGTGAACGTAATGTGGAAAGACTTAAGAAATAAGATGAAAAAATTGCTCGATACAGAAGAAAAAAATGACCAGGAGACGCTACATAATATAGAAGAAAGAAATGACGTAAACGCTAAAACAAAAATGACTTACCGCTATCCGAAACAAGGAGAGTTTCGTTTTCCTGTCATTCCAGATGCACCAGGAAAAGCTCAAAATGAAAATGAAAGTTATCAACGTCCTCGACGCAAAAAGCCCGTTGAAAAACAAGAACCTGTGGAGGGTATGTCTCAAAGAAAGAAAAGGCCTAGGAAGGAAGAAAAGGCTCCTGAGGAGTTGCCGGAAACTTCATCGATTCCTTTTACACCGACCGATGTTCCATCTCCTATATACGGCTACCAAGCACGACAACTCACAAAAGGATTGGAAAGGTTAGAGTATGCCGTAGAAGAACAACAATCACAGCCGGAATTTTTCACTGATTCCAATGATGAAAAACAATGGCAGGAACTACGGAAACGGATGAGAGCGCGTGTTGATGAAGAAAACTCCAGGCCAAAACCTGCTTCCGAGCTACCGAAAATTCTTGACCGTGAAGAGGCGGCTACTACGGAAACCACCTTATCTGAGGAGACAGAGGAAGAGCGCAGAAGTGATTACACAGAAAACATTAGACCGAATTTATCAAAAGATTATCGGGGCCTTACATTCGCTGATGATGAGCTGGGGCAAGCAGAAGACGACCAGCTAGATGAAAATTCACCTCTGGAAAATGAAAGTTTTGGTGAAACGGACAACCAGGATAAAACTCTAGAAAAAATAAAGGATGAAGAATACCAAGAGGTTGAAGTAGAAAAGGATGGACAAAAGAACCTTTCAGAATCTCTGCAAGAGGCGATTAAAAGAGGAGAAGAAGACTCATTAGAAACGGAAGAAGCGAGCGAAGATAAAGAAGAGGATACGAGATCGGAAGCTTCTGATGGTGAAGAAGAAACGAATGAAATGCAGACAAGTTCAGTGACAGAAAATGAAGAAAAACATATGGAACTCCCAAAATTCAATCAAGACAAAGAATCAACTTTGTCCATGATGGAAGAGAAAGAAGAATCCCTCTTGACCATGGATGGTATGGAAGATGGAGAGCTGGATGATCCAGAGCCTGAAGTGACGGAGACGCAGGAGAACGATGAACAAACGGATATAGAAAGCGAGCATGTGAACCATGATGAAGTGCTAGCTCGCCATCAAGAAGAACCCTTCCCCTCTAATAGAGAAGATGAGATGATTGCCAAAGGGAAAACGGAGCAATCCGAATCCGAGATGGCTAAAGAACAACCTGTTGAGGATGGAGTCGATCACTCGACCTCAACTGAACCTTCCGAAGAAAAAACGGAAATGTATCAACAAGCGGAAGTGGAAAAAACTAATAGGGAAGAACAGCCTCAATTACAGAATGAAACGGAAAATAAAACATTTTCGAATTCGCATGAGCCTTCGAAAAAGAAAGATGGACAAAAGCGTCGTGTGCCTTTTAATGTCCTTATGACGCCACGGGACAAAAGAAACCGCGATCACGAGAAAAAACCAAACATCCATCATGAGAAGACTGAACCAAAAAAAGATGAGCCTGCAGCCAGGGATGTGGAAGAAGAAAAAAGCAAGAGAGTCGAGTATCATACGCCTCTACACTTGCTTGAAGACCCGGTACGTCCGACATCACTTGATGATAGTTGGATAACAGAACAGATGGAGCTTCTTGAAACGACTCTTCGACACTTCCATGTGCGTGCTAAAGTTGTAAATGCAATGAAGGGGCCGACAGTCACAAGATTTGAAGTGCAGCCGGAACCAGGAGTCAAGGTGAGTAAAATCACAAACCTGTCGGATGATATCAAACTTAGTATGGCTGCCAGAGATATAAGAATTGAGGCACCGATCCCTGGAAAACAAGCCGTGGGTATCGAAATTCCTAACAAACAATCCATGATGGTCGGACTGCAGGAGATATTTGAATCCGATGCCTTCCAAAATGACAATTCTCCTTTGACTGTTGGTTTAGGTTTGGATATTGGTGGAGATTCCATTGTAACGAATCTGAAAAAAATGCCTCATGGATTGATTGCGGGTGCGACGGGATCAGGAAAGAGTGTATGCATCAACACCATCTTGATCAGTCTTTTGTATAAAGCACACCATGAAGATGTGAAGTTTTTGCTTATCGATCCAAAAATGGTTGAACTTGCACCCTATAATGACCTCCCACACCTTGTGTCTCCGGTCATTACAGACGTCAAAGCTGCCACAACAGCATTGAAGTGGGCTGTAAAAGAAATGGAAGAACGGTATGAGAAATTCGTAGAAGAAGGCGTTCGTGATGTTGAGCGATATAATGAAAAAATGAAGAAGCAACAGAGAGACTCTGAAAAACTTCCTTATTTAGTCATTGTCATTGATGAACTCGCCGATTTAATGATGGTTTCACCACAGGATGTCGAAGATGCCATTTGCCGCATTGCACAAAAAGCAAGGGCATGTGGGATTCACTTGCTGTTAGCAACCCAGCGTCCATCTGTGGACGTCATCACCGGATTGATCAAAGCGAATATACCGACAAGAATCGCTTTTAGTGTGTCATCACAAGTGGATTCTAGAACCATCATTGATTCAGGTGGAGCGGAAAAACTTCTTGGGAGAGGGGATATGTTGTTTGTTGAGAATGGTTCAGGTCAGCCTGTCCGTATTCAGGGAGCTTTCGTCTCTGATGATGAGATTGAAAGAGTGACTCACCATGTTAAAAAGATCGCTCCACCTCAATACCTTTTTCACCAGGAAGAATTGATGAAGCAGGTTTCAACAGAAGAAGAAACGGATGAGATATTTGACGAAGCTGTAGATTTTGTGGTCCAGCAGAATGGTGCGAGTGCTTCACTCATTCAACGCCGTTTCAAAGTAGGGTATAATCGTGCTGCCAGATTAATCGATCAGATGGAAGCATATGGGATTATTTCTGAACAAAAAGGAAGCAAGCCGAGAGACATTTTATTAACGAGGCAGCAAATCGAAGAATTGATGGAGTAAATTCATCATTTCGGCAAAAACCTTGTGCAAAACTTCTCAATTTTATATGATTAACAATGAATGAAAACGAGAGTGATCATGACCTCTATGTTTAAGGAGTTAAGCCATGAAGGAAATAGCACTGAAGTTAAATGGAGAAATCAGCCGATTAACAAATAAAACGTTTAAGTTTGATGAACGTGTAGCAGAAGGCTGGTTTTCTGCTGTCTACTTTTTAAAGACAAGAGATATTGTAGAAAATCATTTACCTGATAATAAAGTAACGATGCAATTCTTTCAAAAGGATCATGCGGTATTGTGTGGAACCGATGAAGTCATCGCATTGATCCATACGTTCGCCGAGCACCCGGGAGAGCTAGAGATCCATTCTCTGAAAGACGGAGATAAAATCAGTCCTTATGAAACAGTTCTTACAGTGACTGGTCCTTATCAGTATTTTGGGTTTTTAGAAGGAATCATTGACGGGATATTAGCGAGAAGAACCTCTGTCGCTACCAATGTATATAATGTCGTCAAAGCAGCTCGTTCATCCGGCAAGCAGAAGCCAATCATTTTTATGGGCGACCGGGATGATCATTTCACACAGCAATCCGGCGATGGATATTCTGCTTTTATCGGTGGGTCCACGGCACAAGCGACACACGCGATGAATGAGTGGTGGGGGAAAGAGGGCATGGGAACAATGCCTCATGCACTGATCCAGATGTTCAAAGGGGATGTTGTAGCCGCAACGAAAGCCTATCATCAACAATTTCCAGATGACCAGCTGATGGCTCTGGTTGATTACAACAATGATGTCATTACTGATTCCTTAAAGGTAGCTCGAGAATTTGGTGATGAATTGAAAGGTGTTCGTCTAGATACTTCACGTAACTTGGTGGATAAATACTTTTTAAGAAATCAGCATCTCATGGGTACTTTTGATCCGAGGGGAGTGAACCCTGAGTTAATTTTTGCCCTCAGACGTGCCTTGGATCAGGAAGGATTCAAGCATGTGAAAATTGTAGTCAGCGGCGGATTCACGAAGGAACGAATTCGTGCGTTTGAAGAAAAGAAAGTACCTGTAGATATGTATGGTGTCGGTGGTAGTTTATTGAAAATAGGAATCGGTTTTACAGGGGATAATGTATTAATCGATGGTGAACCTGAAGCGAAAGAAGGTAGAAGGTACAAACATAATCCACGCTTGGAATATGTTGAATATACTGGAGCAGAGGAATGATCGCTTGAGAAAGGCACGGACATCGGTTGTTTGTGCCTTTTGATTGGGTCATATTTACTTTTTCTGCAGTCCATTCCGTGATATGATTAGGAAATGCAGATGCGTAGTTTTTTAAGAGTGCAACTTTAAATCGCATATCCATGAATATTACATATACTATACTTAAAGTGACCCACTTTATTTTGGAGGTTCTTGTTTATGACAACTTACCATTTCATTGGTATCAAAGGAACAGGAATGAGTTCGCTTGCCCAGATTCTTCATGATTCTGGTGAGAAAGTTCAAGGATCAGATGTTGAAAAACGTTTTTTTACTCAAGAAGTTTTAGAATCTAAGAATATAGAAATTTTGCCTTTCTCAAAGGAAAACATTCAAGAAGGATTGACGATCATTGCTGGAAATGCTTTTAGCGATGATCATGAGGAAATTCAAGAAGCAAAAAAACAGGGATTACCGTTTTATCGTTATCATGAATTTTTAGGGGAGTGGCTGCAAAACTATACAAGTATTGCAGTGACTGGCGCTCATGGTAAGACCTCTACGACAGGATTATTGGCCCATGTCTTATCTGAGAACTACCCAACTTCTTATCTTATTGGAGACGGTACAGGTAAGGGTCATGAAAATAGTCAATACTTTGCTTTTGAGGCGTGCGAATATCGACGTCACTTCCTTTCGTATGAACCGGATTACGCCATCATGACGAATATTGATTTCGACCACCCTGATTATTTCAGTAGTATTGATGATGTATTCCAGGCCTTTCAGGAAATGGCGAAACAAGTGAAAAAAGGGATCATTGCTTGCGGGGATGATGAGCATCTCCAACATATTCAAGCAAATGTACCGGTTCTGTATTATGGACTGGCAGATACAAATGATTTCCAAGCTCAGAACATAACCGAAACATCAGAAGGAACTTCATTCGATGTTTTCGTCAGAAACAATTATTATGATACCTTTACCATTCCACAGTATGGCAATCACACCGTATTGAATGCGTTAAGTGTCATAGCATTATGTCACTATGAAAACATGCAACCAGAGGAAATAAAAAAGCTTGCTACATTTAAGGGTGTCAAACGGCGGTTTACAGAAAAACAGTGGCATGACCAGATATTAGTCGACGACTATGCCCACCATCCAATCGAAATTACCGCCACGATTGAAACGGCTCGTAAAAAGTATAAGGATCGACCCGTTGTCGCGATTTTTCAGCCTCATACGTTCACTAGAACGAAAACGTTCCTTAATGAATTTGCAGAAAGTCTGAACGAAGCGGATGAAGTTTATCTTTGTGATATCTTCGGCTCTGCAAGAGAAAATGAAGGGAAGTTGACCATCAATCATTTGCAGGAATTGATACCAGAATCCCGCGTTTTACAATTAGAGGAAGTCGAACAACTCTCAGCACATGAAAATGGTGTTCTATTGTTTATGGGAGCAGGAGATATTCAAAAGTTCCAAGAGGCTTATGAAAAGCAGAACGACTAAAACTACCATGCGGCTTAAAAAAAGCCGCATGTTTTTTCTTTTTCAATGAGCCTTTTTAAAGTGAATGGTAGGATTGTGGATGACTTGATTTCGGAATAACTAGGGTCTGCTCCCATATGACCTCAAGCCTTTTCGAGCTTCGTTCCATGGGCTTATCCCAGCCCATCCATTCAGCGTAAGTCTCGCAGCTTCCCAACCACCCCCATTTGATGGAGAGAAAAAACGAACCCTGTACTCAAAGGGATATTTTTTTTCCTCGATGATTTATAAGAGTAAGCATTCTATAATCAGCTGTTTGTCATGGTAAGCCTTTGGACGAAAATGAGTCTGCCAGTATTGTAAGTGTTCGGTGGAATGTAATTTTAATTGTAGGATAAAAGTAAAAGGGAACTTTTTCGAACAAAATATCCGAATGGTGAAGGAATTTGGGGATAGGATAGCGAATAAGTCCATTTATAGTAGCCACCACGTTTAGAAATGCCCATTTAGGGTATAAACTAAACTGTGTTGATTACATAAGAAGGAGTGTGCAGGGGGAATGATTATTATTCTGTACATTGCTGCATTAATTGCAGCAGTGGCTTTTGCTGTTCTTGTCATATTTTTGGCGAGAACGCTGACGGCCGTGCGCCGTACAATGAACAATGTTGCTGACACACTTGAAGGTGTGGAAAAGCAAATGGAAGGAATCACCTTAGAGACAACCGAGCTCTTGAATAAAACCAATAAATTGGCTGAAGATGTAGGAGAAAAGTCACAAAAGTTAAATACTTTAGTTGACGGAGTCAAGGGAATTGGTGACACAGTTCAAGAGTTCAACCAGTCCATTCGATCTGTATCCAAAGGGTTAACCCAGTCAGCCCATGAAAACACGGATACAGCAGCTCAAGCCATGAAATGGGGTCAAGTGGCCATCAATTTGTGGAAAAAAGCAAAGAAAGAAGAGACTAAATCTTAAGGAGGAATTCGGTTATGAGTCAACAAAATCAACAAAATGGTAATGGAAGAGATTTCGTACTAGGTTCCTTAATTGGTGGACTCGTAGGAGCTGCCGTAGCCCTACTGTTTGCACCAAAGTCTGGTCGTGAACTTAGAGAAAATATCAATAGCAATTCCAGTGAATGGAAAGAGCGTGCTGGTGAATGGAAAGACGTCGCTTATGAAAAAAGTGGCGTATGGAAAGATAAAGCTGTAGAGTCTTCTTCTCAACTTTCTAAAAACGTAACAGAAAAATCCCAGCAGTTCAGTGGAGCTGTGAAAGATAAAGTGAAGAACTTCCGTTCGAATGAAGAAGATGAAGCTGAAAAAGCAGCTCAAGAAGTGGCAGAAGCCATTGAAGAAGCTGCACAAGAGCTTGAAAAACAACAAGATTCCACGACATCATCTAATTTATAATGAAAAGTGAGATGGAGGTTGAACATTCAACCTCCATCTTTTCTGTTGAGGAGGAATAAACGTGAAACAAGAAGTAATTAAAAATAAAGAGGAATTTATCAACATCGTAGAAGCATATAAAGAGTTTTTCTTATTGAAGCATAGTTTAACTTGCCCAATCAGTGCAGCTGCTCATCAGCAGTTTGAGCGTTTTGCTGAAGAAACATCGGTTCCGTGCTTCATCCTTTATGTACAGGAATCAAGAGAGTTATCCAGCCATATTGCTGAATTCACAGGAATTCGTCATGAGTCTCCTCAGGTCATTCAGTTTCAAGAAGGAGAAGCTGTTTGGCATGACAGTCATTCGGCCATTACTAAAGAAAGATTATTGGAAGTTTAACTTCGTCAAGGCCTGTAAAAAAAGCAGGCCTTTTTTTGTTTAGGACAATATGTTGGATGAAGGTTTGGTAAACTTTTGTGAAAGAATTTCATGAAAACCTTTTCTAGGGGTGACAACTGTCGAAATATTAGCTATAATTGTCCCTAATTATTTAAAGTATTCATCCATTTCATCACACAAAATTCTTGGTAGGGGGACGAACATAATGAGTAATCAAAATCTTGACCAGTTACGTAGCCAATTAGATGAGGTTAATTTACAGCTTCTGAATTTAATCAATAAACGCGGTGATCTGGTAAAGGAAATTGGTCAAATCAAAGAGCAGCAAGGGATGAACCGCTTTGATCCTGTGAGGGAAAGAGCAATGCTCAATCAATTATCTCAACATAATAAGGGTCCTTTCGAGGATTCAACAATCGTTCACTTATTCAAAGAAATTTTCAAAGCAGCCCTGGAGCTGCAAGAAGATGATCACAGGAAAGCCCTGCTTGTATCACGGAAGAAGAAACCTGAAGACACCGTTGTAGAAATCAAAGGAGAAAAGGTCGGCAATGGAGCTCCTTCGTTCATCATGGGTCCTTGTTCCGTAGAAAGTTATGAACAAGTATCAACGGTTGCAAAAGCTGTGAAAGATGAAGGGCTTAAACTATTGCGTGGAGGTGCATTTAAACCGAGAACGTCGCCTTACGACTTCCAGGGGTTGGGTATCGAAGGTTTGAAAATGCTCAAGCAGGCAGCAGACGAACAAGATTTGGCTGTTGTCAGTGAAATCGTAAACCCTGCGGATCTTGAAGAAGCTCTGGATTACTTGGATGTCATTCAGATTGGTGCACGTAACATGCAAAACTTTGAACTTCTGAAAGCGGCAGGTTCTGTTAATAAGCCGGTACTACTAAAAAGAGGAATGTCTGCTACAATTTCTGAGTTCATCAATGCAGCGGAATACATCATTTCAAGAGGGAACCAGGATATCATCCTTTGTGAACGTGGCATTCGAACGTATGAAAAAGCGACGAGAAACACCCTTGATATCTCTGCTGTACCCATTTTAAAACAAGAAACTCACTTGCCTGTCATGGTGGATGTTACACACTCTACCGGGCGCCGTGATCTATTACTACCTGCTGCCAAAGCCGCTCTAGCCATTGGTGCAGATGGAGTCATGGCAGAAGTTCATCCAGATCCAGCAGTAGCCCTGTCCGACTCAGCACAACAGATGGATATCCCTACGTTCCATGCTTTCATGGAAGAGTTAAAAAAATAAATAAAGCCCTACATGTCATGGGCGCTAAGTTATGGAGCAATTGAGAGAAAAAGTTAGGCTGGTCAGCTAGCCTAACTTTTTTGTGTTTTCGGACTCCCATGTGACTAATCGATGGAAATCTCAAGATTTGAGGTTATCTTTATCTTATTCATTTGCAGCGAAACGGCTATCCGTTATAATAATTAGGGTATAATAATACAGAGAAAAGCTGCGAATATTGCGCGGGTAAGCGATTTATCGTATGATTATCCTATTGAACAAAATGAACGATTGGATTTGACGAAGGAGGATGCATGATGAATGTAACAATATATGATGTAGCAAGAGAGGCTAATGTATCGATGGCGACGGTATCAAGGGTTGTAAATGGGAACCCGAATGTGAAACCGGCGACTCGGAAGAAAGTACATGACGCCATAGAAAGACTAGGGTATCGACCAAACGCTGTCGCTCGTGGATTAGCAAGCAAGAAAACGACAACCGTCGGAGTGATCATTCCTGATATCTCCAGTATTTTCTTTGCTGAACTCGCGCGCGGAATTGAAGATATCGCAACCATGTACAATTACAATATTATTCTGAGTAACTCGGATCAGAATAAAGATAAAGAACTTCATTTAATCAATGCCATGTTAGGAAAACAAGTGGATGGCCTGATCTTCATGGGCGGAGATATCACTGAAGATCATATCCGTGAATTCAAAACTTCATCTGTCCCGATTGCACTGGCTGCAACGGTGGATGAGACAAAAGAAACTCCATCCGTAAATATTAATTATGAAGAAGCTGCTTATGATGCAACGAAGGTGCTGCTTGAGAATAACAAACAAATCGCTTTTGTTTCAGGACCTGAAAATACGGTCATTAATACTGAAAAAGTAGAAGGCTTTAAACGTGCCATGAAGGAAAGTGGCGAGGACCAGCCGGAAAAATGGATGGTTACGGGCGATTACTCTTATGATTCTGGGCTCGAAGCTTTAGAACAGATCGTGGAGATGGACAACCAGCCAACTGCTATTTTCGTTTCTTCCGATGAAATGGCTCTTGGTGTCATACACGGGGCACAAGACCGCGGCATTCGTGTTCCAGAGGACATGGAGGTCTTTGGCTTTGATAACACCCGTCTAGCTACGATGGTACGTCCAACGCTTTCTACAGTGGTGCAACCAATGTATGATATTGGTGCGGTGGCCATGCGTCTTCTTACGAAATTCATGAATAAAGAAGAAGTGGAAGAACAGAACGTCATTTTGCCACATAGAATTATCGAAAGAAACTCAACTCAGCAAAAATAGTACCGATATATGTACTATAAGGTACTTGTTCGAAACTGAGGAGAGAGTGGAATGACAAAAAAAGATTTATTGACTCCCATCGGAATCACGGTTGGTTTTGCCATGGTCATGTTTGGGATCATGGCAAACGCCGGGTTCGGAGGGTTTAAGTCGTTTATTCAAGTGTCTTCGATCTTTATCGTTCTTGGGGGGCTTGCAGCAGCGATTCTAGTAAACTTCAATTTGGGTGAAGTAAAGCTGACGTTCCGTGTGACCAAAGAGGCTTTTAAAACGAGTGATATGAATTTAAGAGAATTGATTTCTTTGTTCGTGAGCTTATCTGAGAAAGCAAGGAGAGAAGGTTTACTTGCTCTTGAGACAGAGCTGGAAGAAGTGGAAGATCCTTTTATTAAGAAGGGAATTCTTCTTGCTGTAGATGGCATTGAACCAGAGGTCATCAACGACATCATGAAAGCTGAAATCGTGGCCGTTGAGGAGCGTCATCAAAGAGGCAGAGCAATCATTGAGAAAGCAGGGGAGTATGCACCTGCTTGGGGAATGATTGGGACACTAATCGGACTTGTTCTCATGTTACAAAGCTTATCCAACCCTGCAACTCTTGGCCCTCAAATGGCTGTAGCACTGCTCACTACTTTTTACGGTACATTGCTTGCCAACCTTGTCTTTATCCCTTTGGCTGGTAAGCTTGAAAACAAAACTTATGAAGAAATATTCATAAAACAAATCATTATTGAAGGTGTCATTGGAGTTCAGTCTGGGCAGAACCCTAAAATCTTAGAAGAGAAACTGAGCGCATTTTTATCTGAAAGTGATAAAAAAGTAGAAGAAAAGGAACAACAAGAGGAAGATACATTAGGAGCTACGGCTAATGAATCTTAAGCGAAGAAAGGACAAAAAGAAAGGTGCACCTAAATGGATGACTACATATGCGGATATGATCACATTGGTGCTCGTGTTTTTCATTCTTTTATTCTCCATGTCTCAAATTAACCTAGTGAAATTTGAAGCCATAGCAGAGTCCTTTCGTAATCGGATGATTTTTGATTTTTATCCATCGGCTATTGAGAGCGACTATCCTACAGAACAGACGAAGATTCAAGAAAATGGGGAGAAAAATAATGAGTTTGAAGACCCCACACAAAACCCGGATCATGTGGCATCTAATGAGGCTGAGCAGACGGAAGACCTTGAAGAATTAAAAAAAGAAGTTGATGAATACTTAAAGGAAAACGAACTCAGTGACATCATTGCTGCCACTCAAACAGAGCGGGGTGTCGTACTGGTATTAGAAGAACAATTGCTGTTTGAAACGAGCCGTGCTGAAATTCTGGATGGGGCGAAACCTTTTTTGACGAAAGTCGGAACACTGTTAACGAACATTCCTAATTTCGTGAAAGTGGAGGGTCATACCGATAACCGTCAGATCAACACCTATCGTTATCCTTCAAATTGGGAGTTATCTGGTGCTAGAGCGAGCAGCGTCATACGCTATATCATTGCCAATACGGAAGGCTTAGATCCCAAACGTTTTACTGCCGTCGCTTATGGGGACACAAGACCGGTAGCACCGAATGATTCGGAAGAGAATTGGAGTAAAAACCGGAGAGTCGAAATTGTGATTCTTGATCCGGATTATAAAAGCTCCTCTACTTAATAAAGAAGCCACTACTGAAAAGAGTATCTCAGTAGTGGCTTCTTTATTATTACATAGAATTGAATTTTTTTTGATTGTGGATTAGTTGTAAGGCTTTGGCTAACACTTTTTTGTTTTTTTCCGTTATTTCTTCCCGGCGTGGAATTGGCTTGAAAGCATCAGGTGGATCATGCCATGTTTCCATCAAGTTCACGGGCGCTTCCTTTTGCCATTTTTGAACCCATTCCACTGGTAAGGAACCTTGGAAAGGGGTTTGATCGCTCATTACTTTCCAAATTTGTGCCCACGCACGTGGGACCACTCTCCAGATGTCATATCCGCCACCTCCGAGAGCAATCCATTTCCCTTCACAATATTCGTGAGCGAGTTCATGAGCTAATTTGGGAATGGCTTCGTAAATTTTCATTGTGGAGCATAAATGAGTTAAAGGATCAAAATGGTGGGCATCCGCACCATTTTGTGTAAGAATGACATCCGGTTTGAAAAAATCGACAATTTCTCTGAAAGCGGATTCATAAACGCTTAAAAAAGATTCATCTTCTGTAAAGGCATCGATCGGTATATTGAATGAGTAGCCGTAGCCTTCTTTTAAACCACGTTCATTCACGTTTCCAGTGCCAGGGAAGAGGTATCGCCCTGTTTCATGAATGGAAAAAGTGCATACGTCCGGGTCATCATAAAATGCCCACTGAACACCATCCCCATGGTGCGCATCGGTATCCACATACAGGACTTTAGCCTTGTACTTTTCCCGTATATATTTAATCCCAACGGCTCCATCGTTATAGATGCAAAATCCAGACGCTTTACGTTCAAAACCGTGGTGCAGGCCACCGCCAAGGTTCAATGCGTGCTGCACGTTTCCATCCATCACTGCATCTATTGCGGATAACGTACTCCCGACAAGCAACTGAGACGCTTTATGCATGCCTTTGAAAATCGGAGTATCTTCGGTACCTATCCCGTACTCCATACCTTCATCTTCTGTCAATAACCCTTGCCCTGCTTTTTTGACAGCTTCGATATACTTTTTACTGTGCGCCAGCGACAATTCTTCTTCTGTAGCCAATCGTGGAGCAATGATGTCCTTTTCAGATAACGCACCTGCAGCTTCTAACAATTCTTTTGTCATTACCACACGCATTTGATTGAAAGGATGATCGTCACGAAAGCGGTATGTCGTAAATTCTTCGGAATACACGAATCCAGCATGACACGTCATGATGGAATCCCTGGCATTTGAGGCCACAGAACTTCGTAACCTTCAGATTTTAAGTCCTCAATCGTAGGCAAGGGATTCATTGTTTGAATTCTCACAACAATGATTTTATATTTAGGATCAGGTTTATAAGGATAGATGAGGACAGAGCTGATATTCACTTTTCTTTTACCGAACACTTGAGTGACCTGCGGAAGAATTCCTGGTTTGTTGATCACTTTCACTTCAATCTGTGAACTTTGAACGTGTGTGCCCGTCAGTTGAATGAGCGTGTACAACATATCTTTTTCAGTAATAATTCCGACCAGTTTTTCATCTCGAGTCACGGGTACACAGGCAATTTCCTGCTCATAAAAGATCGATGCCACTTCCTCTACGAAATCCAGTGGGTGGACCGTTGTCACGGGTGAGGTCATGACAGATCGAATTGGATTTTTCAGCTCTTCATGATGGGTTTCTTTGTCAAAGATTGAAGGGCTTGCATCTCTGACATCACGGTCTGAGACGATGCCAATGACTTCATTTTCTTCATTGATGATTGGGATATGGCGAATGTGATGTTCGTGAAGGAGTTTCAGAGCTTTTTCAATGGTTTCTTCAGGAGAAAGGGTAATGACTTTCTCTTTCATGATTTCTTCCACTAACATATAACTACCTCCTCGTCCGGTATTGATGTCTTGTTAAGAACCTCAATTTATCAAATTGTTCCACAGAAGAATCGGAGACATGGCGTCCTATTTTCACCATCAAGCAGTTTGCAGGATGGGATATAATTTCTGGATCATCGGTGGGAGAAGGAGTGAGTCCACCCGCTGCCATCATTTTTTCCATGACTTTTCGATAGTCCCAAATATTCAGCCCCGTTCCTTTGAGATCCCAGTGCCAATAATATTCGGTAGAAATGATGATATAGTTTTCCATATACTCATCCATCATGGAAACTCTTAATAGACGTGAGCCGATCCGATAGCCACGGAACTTTGGAATGACTTCAATAGCCCCAAGCTCTATGAGATCTTCCATACTGCCTTCTGACCATCGTTCTAGAGGGTCTGGATGCAGATAGGTTACATATCCAATGATTTCTTCATTGTGCCTTGCGATAATAATGCGACCTTCTTCAAAGTCTGCAATCCCTTTAATGGCCTCGAATTGTTTTTCTGGAGGACGGAAGGCCGTCAAACCTTCATGGAATGTGTATTTCTCAAGATCTTCAGAGGGTAATGGACCTTCTACGATGACAGGTCCATGTTCTGTGTCAAATGCCTCGTAATGATAGGTCTTTTCATGATTCATTCAGCCACCACCTGTCATAGATTAATAGATTATTTTACTAATTTCCTCCATTATACATGAAACCATGCTTGTTTTTCATGATGAATAAAAAATCCGACCGGCAAGCCGATCGGATTTTTTATTCATTGTTTAATTTTCCTGAGAGTCTGATCCATCATCTGATTCAGAATCATTTCCTCCTGAACCATCACCAGATCCAGAACCTTCTCCAGAACCGGAACCATCTCCAGTGCCATCGCCGGAGCCTTCTCCGCCAGAATCTTCTCCGGAGTCGTCGTCTCCGGACCCACTATCTCCAGAATCATTATCTCCAGTTTCATCGTCACCATTTGATTCTCCACCATCTGAATTTCCTTCACCAGAGTTACTCTCTCCAGAATCATTTCCGTTTGAACCATTAGAGTTTCCGTTTCCATCATTGGATGATCCGTTGTTGGAAGAGCCATTCTCTGAATTGGAACTTCCTCCAGAATTATTTGATGAGGTGTCATCATTATCCGAAGGTTCTGGTGCGCCAGGATTACCTACGGTTGTCGTTCCGGATAATCCTGAAGATTGACCGAAGTAATCGACGGCTCTTACAGCATAAATCCCGCTTCCTCCTGAGAAGCCGAGGGAGTTATCTGTCGTATTTCCAATAAACGTGAAGGATCCACCTGGAGTAGAAGCGCGATAGACGCGGTATCCTACAACATCACTACTGGATGAAGGTGTCCAAGAAATTGCTGATCCACTGGCACTTACGGAACCTGGTGCCGCTGGTGCCTGTCCATCATTATCGATGGAAGAAGCTGTTGATCCTATACTTTGTGTGGAAGGAAGGGCCACATTGGACCATGCCCCTGAGTTCGGTAAAAGTTCTCTTAGTACTTCAGAGCTTGTGTATCCATTTTCTTCTAAGAATTCAGGGCTGAGTGTAACCCCGCCACCATCGATAATAAATTCGCCAGGCGTATTCGGACCTGCTACGACTAGTTGATCTTTGACGCGTACAAAGTCACCGTTGATCAAACTGTCATCTACTTTCGTTGGGGCATAATCGGCATCGTATAGGTCGCTCTTAGCAAGACCGACAGAAGAACAGAGATCAGATGCCAGCAAACCTGATGTTGCACAATAAGAACGTGTTACCAATCCGCCAGGGCTTTGGAAATCGTTCTCTGGAACCATCAACTCTGGTCGAATTTCAGAAACAGCATTGACAACATCTGCCCATAAGCCCTGCGTGCGCTGGTTGTAGTTCAAGTGCTGCATATTTCCTTCTGCGAAACCTGTCCACATCCCGACCGTGACATTAGGGTTTGTCGCTACAAACCAAGAGTCTCGGGTTGATTGTGATGTTCCGGTTTTTCCGGCCCAGTCAACACCTCGGTTGTACAGCATACCGCGGACCCTTGACCCTGTTCCGTATTCCAATACATCACGCATGACATCAATGGTTAAGTAAGCGGCCTGAGGGCTGTACACTTCTGTTTCTTCCACTTGATGTTCATAGATGGCTTCTCCATCTTTCGTTTCGATTTTTTCAATCATATACGCATCCACAAATTTACCATTGTTTCCGAATGTAGCATAGGCATTTATGTTATTTTCAACAGTAATTCCGTACCTAAGTCCACCAAGTGCCATCGACTCATTCGTGTAGTCATCTTTAACTAAGTTCTCTTCCATTCCCATTTTTACCAGATAGTTTTCTACAGGCTCTTGAGATTGAATACTTTTGTATTGTTTTACAGCAGGCACGTTATAAGATTGGGCAAGAGCATAACGGGCAGAAACAAAACCCTTATGGTTTCTCGAGAAGTTACGAACTTCTTTCCCGCTATCATAGTAGTAAGGAACATCTGCAATCACAGAACCAGGTTGAGCTGCACCCATATCAAAACTCGGTCCATATACTAGTAGCGGCTTCATTGTACTACCGTTTGAGCGGCGGGCTTGGGTGGCATGGTTGAGGTTTTCTTCCTCAAAATCATACCCCCCGATGAATCCGTAGATTTTACCAGTCGAGTTTTCAATAATCATACTCCCCAGCTGCAGAGGAGACTTAACCTTTTCTTCCTGACCATCGCTGTTCAAGACCGTTTCTTGCCCCCAAGGCCAATTTCCTTCCGTATAGGAATCTCTCACTTTCTGCATGGCGTCATAGACTTCTTTGTCTAGTGTTGTATGAATCTGGTATCCCCCTGAAGAAAGTTCACGCTCTGCCATCGTGTTATATTCCTCACGTAGGGCATCATCTTCTGCAAGATCTTTTTCTGTATGGCCGTTCTGCTTCATCAAGTGATCTTTTATCAAGCCTTTTGCTCTTTTGTGTACTTCCTGGTTAATGGCGGGGTAAGTACCGAGAACAGTAGCTTTTGGATCGGCTAATGTTTCTTCATTGATCTGGAACTTCATCGCCTCATCATACTCTGCCTGGGTTATGTACCCGGCCTCAAGCATACGTTCCAGAACTTCGTGCATGCGGTCGATTCCCGCTTCTAAATTTTCTGGTTCTTTAATAGATCCGTCATTATAGAAAGGGGTATATCCGAACGGGGATTGAGGTAACCCTGCAATAAAAGCGGATTGTGCTAATGTTAAGTCTTTGGCATCCACACCAAAAAGGCCTTGAGCGGCGGTTTGTACGCCTGCCACATTTTGTCCATTCGCATTTCTGCCAAAAGGTACAATGTTTAAGTAGGCTTCCAAAATCTCATTTTTATCTAAGAATCGTTCAATTCTCAAAGCCAGCAGCATTTCCTTGGCTTTACGTTCAAATGATACTTCGTTCGTCAGGATTTGGTTTTTGACCAGCTGCTGGGTCAATGTACTACCACCTGTTTTTACGGAGGAGTTGGTTACTTCTTGAACGACGGCTCGCATGACCGCTTTTGGAACCACACCTTTGTGTTCCCCGAAGTATTCATCCTCTGTCGCAATTACAGCATTTTTTAAGTCTTCACTGACCTGCTCCAATTGGACTTCCTCACGATAGAGATCTGATCTGACGTCTCCAATCTCTGTTTTCCCATCTTTGAAGAACATGGTCGAGGTCTCTGAATAGTTATAAATGGTTTCTTTCATTTGTTCTTCGCTTCTGACCTCTTCATCTTTCACAAGAGAAGCGAAATAGCCGGCGCCTACACCACCTGCGAAAAATAACCCGATCACACCGATGATGATAAAAAATAAGATGACGTTCCAAACGACATCATAGGTGATCCGGCCATTTTTCTGGATGGTGCCACTCTGCCATAAAGAGCGTATATCCAGCTTTTTCCGCCCGTTTTCCGGTTTATTAGACATGATAATACCTCCTAAAAAATCCACCAATATTATAACACACCCAGGGGATATAGGATATAATTCTACCCCTGGTTTATTGCTTTTTGGGTTGTGTTGTGATAAATATATACGTAGATGAATATATGTGCGTTGAAGGACTGGAGTAAAAAACAATTCCCTGTCTCAGAGAACCGGCGGTGGGTGAGAGCCGGTACACAGTTGTTTTTGAATTACGACCTGGAGCATTCTTCTGGTATGAATCAGGAGACGGTGAAATGCCGTTATCGATCGGAGTGGCACATCATACGTGTGTGCAACAAGGGTGGTACCGCGAGACCTCGTCCCTTTTTATAAGGGGTGAGGTCTTTTTTTGTTTTCAGAAAATTCATCTCTAAGACCTTAGCACAAGTCTACTTATAACAGATTGAGGAGTGATCCAATGGATATTTTGAAGGATTTGCAACAACGTGGTTTGATCAATCAGATGACAGATGAAGAAGGATTGAAAAAGCACCTCGAAACGGAACAAGTAACGCTTTACTGTGGGTTTGATCCGACAGCGGACAGTCTTCATATTGGGCATCTGCTTCCAGTGCTTATGTTGAAAAGGTTCCAACAAGCAGGACATCGTCCTATAGCACTTGTTGGTGGCGGTACAGGCATGATCGGGGACCCGAGTGGCCGCTCAAGTGAAAGGCAACTCAACAGTGCAGAGGTGGTTCACGGGTACAGTGAAAGTATTAAAGAACAATTGGCGAGGATCCTGAATTTTGATGAAGGTGAAAATGCGGCGGTTGCGCGTAATAACCATGAGTGGTTATCCCAAATGACAATCATTGATTTCCTTCGAGATACAGGAAAACATTTTGGAATCAACTATATGTTGGCAAAAGATTCTGTAGAGTCCCGTATTGAGCAGGGAATCAGCTATACAGAATTCTCTTACATGATCTTGCAGTCTCTTGACTTCCAACAGTTGTATCAAAAAGAGAATTGCACGCTTCAAATCGGAGGAAGCGATCAGTGGGGGAACATTACAGCGGGGCTTGAATTGTTGAGACGATCTGCTGCAGGTGAAGAAGAAGTGGAAGCCTATGGTTTGACTGTTCCATTAATTACGAAAGCGGATGGATCGAAGTTCGGGAAGACAGCTGGTGGAGCGATCTGGCTAGATCCTGAGAAAACATCCCCTTACGAATTCTATCAGTTCTGGATCAATGCAGATGACCGCGATGTCATCCGCTTCTTGAAGTATTTCACGTTCCTAAGCTTAGAAGAAATTTCAGAACTGGAAAACGAAGTAGAAACTCAACCAGAAAAACGAGTTGCTCAACGCCGTCTAGCTGAAGAAATGACAAAGCTGGTGCATGACGAGGAAGCTTTAAAACAAGCGGAGCGCATTTCTGCTGCATTGTTCAGCGGGGATATCAAGTCATTATCAGGTGCAGAAATTGAGCAAGGCTTCAAAGATGTTCCGACTTACAAGTCTGAAGAAAAAGAGCCGCAGCTCTTGGACCTTCTTGTAAATGCTGGCATTTCCTCTTCCAAGCGTCAGGCACGTGAGGATATCGGAAATGGTGCTGTTTATATTAACGGAGAACGTAACCAAGATTTGAAACATACAATTGGTGAGGAAGATCGCATCGAGGATCGCTTTACCATTATCCGTCGCGGGAAGAAAAAGTACTTCTTGGTTAAGTTCCAATAATAAAAGTAAGAGGCAGACCACTTCGGTCTGCCTCTTTGTTTTTGGTGAGAATACCAGCTTTTCCGGTATTTTATTTTCTGCCTTGATTATAATAAAAACGCCTTTGAAATGTGAGTAACATTCCAAAGGCGTTTTTTTCCGTAATTCTGCAAAAGCAGAGATTAACGAGAGTAGAATTCAACGATAAGAGCTTCGTTGATTTCAGAAGGAAGCTCAGAACGCTCAGGGAAACGAGTGTACGTTCCTTCACGCTTGTCTTCGTCGAAAGTAAGATATTCTGGTACGAAGTTATTAACTTCGATTGCTTCTTCTACGACGTTAAGCTTTTGAGATTTTTCGCGAAGGCTGATCGCTTGACCAGGAGCTACACGGTAAGATGGGATATCAACGCGACCGCCATCTACAGTAACGTGACCGTGAGTAACTAGCTGACGAGCTTGGTTGCGCGTACGAGCTAGACCTAGACGGTAAACAAGGTTATCCAAACGGGATTCAAGCAGGATCATGAAGTTTTCACCGTGGATCCCCTTCATGTTACCCGCTTCTTCAAACAAGCGACGGAATTGACGCTCAGTCAAACCGTACATGAAACGAAGCTTCTGCTTCTCTTGTAGTTGAAGACCGAATTCGGATAGTTTTTTACGTTGGTTTGGACCATGTTGTCCAGGAGCGTAAGGGCGCTTTTCAAGCTCCTTACCAGTTCCGCTTAAAGAAATACCATAACGACGTGATTTTTTCCAGGTTGGACCTGTATAACGTGCCATAGGAATTTCCTCCTTTTTATTTTATTTTGCATAAAATAAAAACAGTGTGTCCCTTCGATCATTGCTCATTATGTTTTCATGCACCTTCGCCCCAGCAGCAGAGAGTTACACGATGCACCTCAAGGAGAGGAACAAAATGATGACAATGGTGGTTCACATAGGCTGCCATTTATTTTACACAACGAATATTGTAATCTTATTAGGGATGGAAGTCAAGGGGCTCGAAATAAAAAATGATGATGCGAATTGGTTAGATGATAATGAAAACACTGTAATCATTATATTTCACGATATTTGAAATAAGGACTCTAGGTGATAGTGAAGGGAAGGGATCCCTGAATCATCTTCAGTTCTATAATTTTCATTAATCTTATATCTTTGTAAGGTTACTTACTATTACTCCCTATTGGTCCTCTCTGTTTTGAAGAAGCGTTTTTCTCACAAAAGAAGGTACGACTTAAGGATAAAATTCAAAGATAGATGATTCTAAACAGAGAGAAATAGGATGATATAATAGTGAACAGTTTATAAAGATCTTTTTACATATTCATGGTCGTTTTTGTGATTAAAGTAATGGTACAATATACTCAAATCGTTTGTTAGGGAAGATAGGTGAGTCGAATGATTGTCCAATCCCTCATAAAAAAGAGAATTGAAAAACTACAAAGCCGTCTGTTCCAATATTTTATTTCAGAATCACCCTATACGTATGAACAGTTTGTTGTCAACCTGACTGATGAAATAAAAAAGTTTTCCGAAGCTTCTTTTTGTGCCATTTATTTGCTGGATGAGTGGAAAGGTCGTTTTCAAATACATTCAAAGGATGGGGTTGTGAAAGAATCATTAAGAAGTCACTTTTCTCTGGATGATTTATATACCCAAACGACAAGTCAATCAGGTGTGCAACAGATCATCGATGCAAAAGCAGTTGGTTCTTCTTTAAGAGTCACCTCGCTACATTCTGGCCAAACGATCTTTGGATATCTAGTTCTGAAGGGGGTGTCTGCTGTACAGATGGAGGAGGAGTTGCTGCTGGCGATTAGTTCAGAGGTTACGAAATGGATAAAAAAGGTCGAGGGTTTTTACACGTCCATGGAGGAAGAGAAAAAGTACGAGTTGTTATACAAAGTGACTTCTCACTTCCATTCCTCTATTGATACGGATGGAGTGTTAAAAGAAATTATAGACACCCTAAGAAAAACCTATCCAGATTTTCAATACTTTTTATTGTTGTCGAATGATTATACGAAAGATAATGATCTCCCTGTCCGCGAGCTCACCTACGACATGGATCTTGAGTCAAGTGCAAGTACACAGGCCTATATAACAGGAGAAGTACAAATAGAAGATCACCTAGTAGAAAAGTGCTCGATTTTATATGCTCCGCTTAAAGGTAAACAAGGCATCTATGGAGTATTGAAGGTTGTGACCCCGGGCTACTTATATTTTCCTAAAAAAGACGTCGAATTTTTCATCTTCATAGCAAACACAGCTGGGAAAGCTCTTGAAAATGCCCAGCTTTACCAGCAATCAAGAAAGTTAAACAGTGATCTGCAATTAATTAACTCCACCTCACAAAAACTCAACTCCAACATGCGATTAACTGAAAAGATTAGTTATATGGCGTATAAAATTCAACAGTCTTTTCATGCGGATGAAGTTGGTTTTGTTACGTATGAAGAACTTTTAAGTCATCACGTTCTTGAGGGGAGTACAGAATACTTTGCTTCATCCGAATCAAGTACGCTGGTGCATTATGTGAAAGAATCCGTGTCTCATCAAGATAGCCCGCTTTTCATAAGTGATCTGGAGGGGAAACCCATTGAACATGTACCCCAATATCGCTCTTTGATGGCCGTGCCAATGAAAGATCACGAACATATCAGTGGTCTTGCCATTGTCCTCCATAAAGAGCCGTATTATTTTACGTTTGAGTCCTTCAAACTTCTGCAATCGCTTGTCGCCCATTCTACGCTGGCATTTGCGAATTCAATCCTGAGAGAAGAGTTGGAGAAGGCAGTCATCACTGATTATCTAACAAAACTTCATTCCAGGGTTCACTTGGACCATTGTGTGGAACAACATGTCAAGCATGATGAGAAGGGTAGTCTGATTCTATTTGATATTGATAATTTCAAAAACATCAATGACACCTATGGCCACCAGGTAGGCGACGAGGTCATTTGCCAAGTGGCTGATATCATCAAGTCAGTCATTGGGGATCAAGGTCTTTCAGCACGGTGGGGAGGGGAAGAACTCGCGGTATACCTTCCAATGCTTCCATCTGAAAAAGCCCATGATTTAACGGAAATGATTCGTGAAAAGATTGCGATTTCGACTTCCCCTGGTGTAACGGTTTCCTGTGGGATTGCTCCGTGGAAGGCAGAATGGCTCAGGCCGAACCGGAAGCAGATTGTCCAACAGGCGGACCAAGCTTTATATAAAGCTAAAAGTTCTGGAAGAAACCGAATTGTAACGGCTCATCCTATTAAAGAGAGAAGCTAAAAAAGAAGCCACTGGAGTGAAAAACACTTCAGCGGCTTCTTTTTAAATATAATTTTGTAAGGTTTGTACGAATTCGACTAGTTTCTCCTCATCCACTTCATCGAATCTTCCTTTGGTAGGACTGTCGATATCGAGGACACCAAAAATTTCGCCATCTTTCAGGATAGGTACAACAATTTCAGATTGACTTGCGGCATCACACGCAATATGTCCTGGAAACGCATGAACATCTTCAATGCGTTGAACTTTGTTATCGGCTACTGCTGTTCCGCAAACCCCTTTACCTGATGGAATTCGAACACATGCAGGAAGGCCTTGAAAAGGGCCAAGAACAAGCTGGCTTTCTTTCCACAAATAAAAGCCGACCCAATTGACATCATCCAAAAACTGGTTGAGAAGGGAGGATGCATTAGACAAGTTTGCGATTTGATCGGGTTCGTCCTCGATGAGAGCTTTTAATTGTTTAATGACCAGATCGTATTTTTCTTTTTTTGAACCTGAATATGAAGTCGTTTGAAACATCAATATACCTCCTGAGTTTATAGTATTCGACAAAAAACAGAATTTTCTGTCGGTATTTGATGGACGATTGCAAGCAGGAAATCCAACAAATAGAGAGAATCTTTTCCTGAGGGGGAAAAATAATGAGCCGACCAAATGTAACGCGTGACAAAGTATTAGATGTTGCCTGTCGCCTTTTTTACAGCCAAGGTTTCAATGGAACATCCGTCCGAGATATCGCGAAGGCAGCTAATGTAAATGTCTCGTTGATCCATTACTACTTTAAGAGCAAGCAAGGCCTTTTTGAATCGCTCGCCGTCAGCTATTTTGAGCCCTATCTTGAAATGCTGGAAAACGAGCAACCCTCAGAAGGCGAATATCGTCTAAATGATTTAGTGAAAAAAATTCTACATTATAAACAGTCGAATTATCAACTATCTTGTTTGTTAAATAGGGAGCTGACGTTGAACACAATGTTTGCAAGAGAAATGCTTGTCACTTATTTGGCGAAAGAGAATCATTTACTTACTCAAATTCTTTTCCATAAAAACTCCCATATTGATGTCACGTTCAAAGAAAAGCTATGTTTACTACAACTAAAGGGATTATTAAACGCTCCGTTCATGATGCCGCATGAGTTTAAAGATCCATTTATTACAGACGCTTCTCTTAATCATTTTGTAGAAATGTATAGCGGGCTAATGAACGATCACCGTTCCGTCCAGGAGCTTGCTAAAGCTTGAGAAGCTGAGAGTCGATAGAATCGTATCCTTGCCCGAGCCCTGCTGCCGTATGAGCATCAGAACCATAGATTAAAGGTATGCCCATAGAAGAGGCTTGTCTGGCCGTTTGTAATGGCGGATAAGTCTCTTTGCAATGCTCTTTCACTACTCCTGCCCCGTTATAATCAAGGGTATATCCATGATCCTGAACGAGTTCGAGGAACGAATGAGCCTGCTTTTCCCAATTTTCCGGTGCGGGATAGAGGTATTGGAACTTCTTCACAAGCGTCATATGTCCGACACGGTTCGGTTTGTATTCACCTAACTCACTGAGAACCGATTGGGTGAGCGTGTTGTAGTAGGCTTGGTAAAGTCGATCGATTCCACCGAAATCATGGATGGCTTCTCTATACATGTCCGGGCTGTAGTCGATACAGTACCACTGACTTTGACCTTTTAAGAAGTGAACGGATAGGATGCTGTCATCAAGAGAGGGTCCATAGGTATTTAGAAAGCCTTCCACCTCTTTTTCATACCCTTCGATATAATCTACTTCAAATCCTTTCTGAATGTGAATTTCCCGTTTGTACTCTGTTTTCAGCCGGTCGATTTCCTTTAAATATTCTTCCACTTGTCGAAAAGACATCCCGCTATCCTTGTCTGGAACGGGATCTTCAAATGTGGAAGGAAGCGGCGCGTGCTCTGTGAATGTCATGGATTGATACCCACGTTTTATGGCTTGTTCAATGTAACTTTTAAGGGTGTCTGAAGAGCCATGGGGGCAATAAGGTGTATGGATGTGACCATCAATCATAGTCGTCTCTCCTTTGTGCTTGAATTTTTTGTCAATATGATAATAAATTTGAAATATTTTAGCCAAAAGGATGTTTTACATGGTATCATTATAAACAACTAAATCACAATTCGGAACGTAATACATCCGTATGGCACGTTTATTGTAAGGAGGCTATTTATGAAGTACGTCATCGGGGCTATTTTACTACTCATCGCATTGTTCATCATAGGGCTGATCTGGCGGAAAAAGGTCTATGATGAAGTGGATCGCCTGGAAGGTTGGAAAATGGATATCATGAACCGGCGCGTCACCGAAGAATTATCCAAAGTGAAAAGTTTAAACCTTTCTGGTGAGACTCAGGAAAAGTTCGAAGCGTGGCGGGCTCGTTGGGATCAAATTTTGACAAAAGAGCTGCCTGAGCTGGAGGAAGACCTTTTCGATGCAGAAGAAGCGGCGGATCGCTATCGTTTTAAACGCGTAAAAGTCGTCTTGGCAAACACAGAGAAAAAGTTAGTAGCCATTGAGGAAGACATCAAAATGATGCTTCAAGAACTGGAAGACCTCCTTGATTCTGAAAAGCAAAGCCGTTTGGAAATTGAATCGATGGAGCCGGAATTGAAAGAGCTTACTAAACTCCTTATTCAAAACCGCCATCAATATGGCAAAGCGGTCCGTGTTTTTGAACAAAGAGTGGGTGAATTGAAGGATAAGCTCAATGAATATGAACAGTTAACCGATCAAGGGGATTACATCGAAGCCAATACCCTTGTGCAAACGATACGTCAAGAGACTACACAATTGCAGGAGGATGTCCATCACTTCCCTGATCGTTTGAAACAAGTGAAGATTGAATTACCTGAACAGCTGAAAGAGCTGAAAAACGGTGTGGAAGAGATGAAGGCGGAAGGTTACCGCATCTCTCATTTCGATTTTCTTCCAGAGTTACATAACTATGAGCGGTCTCTGGAGGAAATGCTTGCGCAAATGGAGCAGGGAGACCAATCAGGGGTTGAAGATGCTTTAACAGAAATTCAGACAAGAATACAGGAAATGTATCAGCTGCTAGAAAGAGAAGCAGTGGCTCATCATTATGTGGAGAAGCAATTTGTACCGCTTAAAGCTCAGTTGGATGAGTTGGAATATGTTTTGGCAGACACGGAGCGGGAATTAGAGGAAATACAACAAACGTATCAAGTGGAGGAAGGACATTTGGAGTCTCACCGAAGCTTGATCAAGTGGTTTAATCAAATGCGCAAACGCGTAACAAGTCTCGATTTCAGACGAGCAGATGGAGAAACCTCATATGCCCTTCTCCGTGAAGAAGTGGAAGATACGGAGAAACAATTGAAAGAGCTCGAAGAACAGCATGGGTATTTCCATGAGCGTGTTCAAAACCTGAGAAAAGATGAACGAGAAGCTAAGCAGAAAATGACGAAGATGGAAAGCCTTCTTTTAGATACTCATCGTCGATTGAAGAGAAGCAATATTCCAGGGATTCCCACATCTATCTATGAAGATATGAAAGCAGCGAGCCATAAAGTGGATGAGGTATTTCAAAGTCTTGAAGCACAGCCGCTTGATATGGCTGTAGTCAATGAAAAACTGGATGAGGCAATGGAAATGACAGAGCAGTTGAGTCAGGATGCTGAAAAGATTATGGAAACAGCTCAGCTTGCAGAACGAGTGATTCAATGCGGCAATCGCTACCGGAGCAAATATCCAATCTTAGCAGCTAAACTCCTTGAAGCAGAGGAGAAATTCAGGTCTTATCACTATGAACAAGCACTGACGCTTGCTACAAAGGCAATTAAGGAAGTGGATCCGGCTGCACTGTCCAAAATTGACAAAGAGGAAGAAGTCCTGGTTTAGGAAGTGGTTCAGTTGAAGAAGCGAATCATCATCGGATTAATTTCGGGAACAGTTCTCATATGGGCAAGTGTTCTTACCGTTTTTTTTCTGACTTCGAATGCGAAGGTGTTAGATAGCAGGGAGCATGGTTTTACTAGGTCCATCCATACTGAAGGCAAAAGCTTGAATGATCAAATAGCCGCTGATTTTTTTGAAAGAAACATAGAAGTGGACAATGAGATACGAACGATCATTGGAGAAAAAACATTGACGAAAGACTGGGTCAACGATGTTCGTGAAGATGGAAAACTTAGTATCGACACCCTCCTTAATTCTCTTGAATTAAATGATACCGACAATAGTTAGGGTGAAGAGCATCTGCATAAAGCAGATGCTCTTTTATTGTTCATAGGGCAGGTGTTTCATTTGACTTCGTGTTATGATAAAATAATGAGCTGCAATTCGAAAATAAAGGAGTCAAAGCCCATGATTTACCTAGATAATAGTGCCACAACTCATCCACACTACGAAGTGTTGGAGAGTTTTCAAAAGGTCGCAGACCAATATTTTGCCAATCCCTCATCCGTTCATCGTTTCGGGAGTGAAGCTGAACGTCTATTGGATCGGTCGAGGAAACAAGCGGCCCAGCTTTTGAGCGTCGATCCTCAGGAAGTGGTTTTCACATCCGGGGGGACCGAAGGAAATAACATGGCAATCAAAGGGATTGCGCTTCAACATCAAAATAGAGGGAAACATTTAATTACGACTCTGATTGAACATCCTTCTGTGATGGAAGCATTCAAGGCACTGGAAACATTGGGTTTTGAAGTCACTTATATAAATGTTGATCAGAACGGGGAAGTTAATCCCGAAGATATTCAGAAAGCGTTAAGAGACGATACGATTCTTGTCAGCGTGATGAGTGTGAACAATGAGCTTGGTACCATTCAGCCCGTTCAAAAAATCGGGGAATTGCTTAAAGCTTATCCTAAAGTATTCTTTCATGTTGATCATGTTCAAGGGTTGGGAAAAATAGAGCTTTCCGTTAAAGAGTGGGGCATTGACCTTTGTACCCTTTCCGGGCATAAAATTCATGGATTGAAAGGGACCGGGGCTCTACTCATGCAAAAGCACGTGCGTGTTTTTCCTCTGTTGCATGGAGGAAGCCAAGAAGCAGAGGTCAGAGCGGGAACAGAAAACCTACCTGGAACGGTAGCGTTTGTAAAAGCCCTGCGGCTGCTTCATGAAGATCACAAACAAAAAGTTAACCACTTACGTAGAATGAGAACAATACTATGGGAAGGGCTTATGCTTCGAGACTATTGTAAAATCAATTCACCGGAGGACGGGGCCCCTCATATAATAAATTTTTCCATTCCAGGATATAAACCCGAAGTCATTATTCACGCCCTAGGGGAAGAAGGGATTTTCATTTCCACCAAATCTGCCTGTTCTTCCAAACAGCCGGACGTGAGTGCTGTACTCAAGGCGTGTAACTTGGATTATGAGCGGACGACTTCTGCTTTACGCGTTAGTCTTTCTACAACGAATGAAAAAGAAGAAATCGATCTGTTTTTGAAAAAATTAGATCAAACAGTTGAAAACTTACAAGCGACGATGGGGTGAGCATAATGAATTTCGATCGGATTATGATTCGGTACGGTGAAATGGCGTTGAAAGGGAAAAATAGACGTGCATTTGAACAAAAACTGCAAAGCAATATTGCCATAAAGCTGAGAAAATATCCAAATACAACGATAAAGAAAACTCAAGGGCGCATGTTTGTCCTGCTGAATGGGGAAAAACCTCATGAAGTAATGAAAGAATGCCAGGAAGTATTCGGTATCCACAGCCTTAGTTTCGCTGTGATGGTGGAAAAAGAAGAAGAGAAAATGAAAGAAGCTGTGATGCTGGCATTTCATGACGCAAGGAATGCTCGCACGTTCAAAATATCATCAAAGCGTACGGACAAAACTTTCCCTATTCCTTCACAGGAGCTCAACCCATTATTAGGTGGACATATCCTCCGTCAAACGGAAGATGTAAAGGTTGATGTGCATAATCCAGATGTAGAAATAAAAGTAGAAGTTCGTCATGAAGGATGTTATGTTACGGCACAAGATTACCCAGGAGCGGGTGGTCTGCCGGTTGGTACGACAGGGAAAAGTTTGTTGATGCTTTCAGGCGGAATCGATAGTCCAGTCGCAGGTTATCTGACAATGAAACGCGGGGTTGAAATCGAAGCGATTCATTTTCATTCACCTCCATACACAAGCGAACGGGCGAAACAGAAAGTCATCGATCTTGCTCAAGCTCTATCCAAGTTCGGTTCGAAAGTGAAAATTCACGTCATTCCATTTACGGCAATCCAGCAAAAAATTCATCGTGAAATGCCAGAAGGTTACAGCATGACAATCATGCGCCGAATGATGATGCGAATTAGTGAACAAGTTGCCGCTGGAAATGAACTTCTCTCCATTACTACAGGTGAAAGCTTAGGACAAGTAGCCAGTCAGACGATGGAAAGCATGAATACCATCAATGAGGTTACCAATTACCCAATTATCAGACCGCTTGTTTCTATGGACAAAATAGAGATTATCGATATTTCCCGGAAAATTAGAACGTATGATATTTCCATCCGCCCTTTTGAAGATTGTTGTACAGTTTTTGTGCCGAAAGCACCTAAGACGAAACCTACACGAAAAAATGCCAATTATTATGAATCTAATTCAGATTTCACCCGTGATATTGAAAAAGCATTGGGAGAATCCTATATCGTTGAAGTCTCCCCGGATCGACAATCGGGTCAACAAGACGACGAATTTGATGATTTACTGTAAATCATTTATCCTCTGGCCTCAAAGGCCAGGGGTTTTTTATTGTCTAGGAAATAATTAAATCTTAAGCTGTAGATCAATCGGTCAAAACTTGAACATTTCGCTGAAGCCCAGACACTTCTGTTTGCTCTTTCAATGGCTTGTACTTCAATTCTGTCCACATATAGATTATGGTATAGATAAAAGGAAGAAAGAGGGAGTGTTAAAAGTGAAGCTCTGGTATGGTGGAAAAATATATACGATGAAAAAAGAAGGAGAATGGGTGGAAGCGATTGTGACTTCCGAGGGAAAGGTGAAAGCAGTTGGCGATACACAGCTTTTATATCAAACCTACAAAGATCAAATCACAGAAGAACACGATTTAAAAGGGGCTGTCATGTATCCTGGATTTACGGATAGTCATTTACACATCATCGGCCATGGGGAACGCCTAATGAGGCTTGATCTTTCGTTTATGAAGTCTGCAGAAGAAGTGAAACAGGCGTTACAACAACATGCAGAACAATTGCCGCCTGGAGAATGGATCATTGGTGATGGTTGGAATGAAAATCAATGGGAAGAAAAACGCATCATACATAAAGATGAGCTTGATGAAATTTCTTCCGAACACCCGATGATGCTGACAAGGGTATGCCGACATGCCTTACTAGCCAACACAAAAGCTATGAACATGGCTGGAATTAAGAAAAGCACCCCAGACCCGCAGGGAGGGGTAATTGTAAGAGACGATCAAGGAGAAGCGACTGGATACTTCCATGATCAGGCACAGGAACTTATTAAAGGTGCCATGCCTGAAGTTACGCCTGAGTATCTAAGAAAAGCCACGGACTTAGCTGTTAAGGATATGCATTCTTTTGGTCTTGTAGGCGGCCATAGTGAAGACTTGAATTATTATGGTGGTTTCAGAAAAACGTACGACGCTTTTCTGCATGTCATTGATGGTAAGGAAACAAAATTCCGGGCCCACCTTCTCATTCACCACGGTGTGATTGAACAGGTGGATCAAGAAGGGCTGGGGTTCAAAAAAGGGACCAATTTTGTAGAATTAGGGGCGTTGAAAATTTTCTCTGATGGAGCGTTAGGCGGAAGGACGGCATGGCTTAAAGATGCGTATGCAGATGATCCGGAAAACCATGGAGTGGCCATCCACACGAATGAAGAGCTTGATCAACTTGTGAAAGAAGCAAGAAAAAGAGACATGCCAGTGGCTGTACACGCCATTGGTGACGGAGCTGTAGAAGCGGTGGCGAACGCCATTGCGTCCAATCCTCTTAAGAATGGAGAACGTGACCGTATTATTCATGCGCAAATTCTAAGTCCTGCGTTAATTCACCAATTGCAGCGCTTAAATATCGTTTTGGATATTCAGCCAACATTTGTTGCTTCTGACTTTCCGTGGGTCATTGAACGCCTGGGAAACTTAAGACTGAAGAACTCCTACTCCTGGAAAACGCTGCTGGATGCAGGAATTAAGTGTGCGGGAGGATCGGATGCCCCTATAGAGGAAATCAACCCTCTGCTTGGCATACGGGCAGCCGTAGACAGAAGGGCATCTTATGATCACGCCGTTTATCAAGCGGAAGAGAAGCTTACCGTTTATGAAGCCATTTCTCTTTATACGAAAGGGAGTGCTCAAGCGATCCACAAGGAGAATGAACAAGGGATGATTCAGGAAGGGTTCCTTGCTGACTTTACAGTATTAGATAGGGATCTTTTTGCCCTGAAATCTCATGAACTAGCAGACGCGACGGTTACTATGACCGTTGTAGACGAAGAAATCGTCTACCAACGCTCATGACCTCTGATCATTAACGGTTATTCAACAAACTAGCAGGATTGTTGAAGACTCGATTTCGAAATGTTCCCGGGGTTCGTTGTCTGGTTGAGCGTCAGGAGTGGTTGGGAAGCTACTCGCTTTCCTGTGGGGGAGTGGCAAGCTTCCTCGGACTTCGTCCTGCGGGATACCGCCTATCTCCTTCTCCCACGGGAGTCTCGCAGCTTCCAAACCACCCCATTCCATGAAGATGAGAAACGAACCCCTTTCCTGTGGGAGAGTGCCTTCCACTAGCGGGTATAATAAGCATAAAGAGCTCTATAACAAGCTTTTTGCATGAAGAATAGCGTCCTTATGTGTTCATCCCCTCGATTACCGTGTGCATAAAAGCAGCTTATTCCAGAAGTGTTTTCGAGATACTAATATGGCAAAGGGGTGGAGGGGAATGGCGGGACTCCTGCGGGAAAAAAGTGCATGGTGAGACCCCACAGGATGCAGTCCAAGGAGGCTCACCGCGCTCCCGCGGAAAGCGAGCCATTCCCCGAAGCCCTATCCACTTAATAAAAGTCTCGAAACCGACTCTTCCACGATCGGGAGCTTATCTTATAGTATCGATATTCTTAAATTAAATAAGGAACTTCCGATGTGTTGGAAGTTCCTTTTTAGGTTTCAGAGAATTTTATAGGAACGTACGTTTTACGCGGTCCCAGTACGTATTGTTTTTAAGTTTAACAGTCTTTATGACGTTTTCACTGAGGTTGATCGTGACGTCGTGAATGTTACGAACGGAAAAGGCTTCGTTATCCATGCCAATAATCGGATGGTCATTTCCATCTTGGCGGACTTTGAGTTTTAATGACCGTTCTCCGCTTAAAATAAAGGAAGAGCCGAGTGTACGGTAGCGGTTATTGTTAAGTGAAGCAAGCTCACTGATCTGGAAACACGGAAGTTTCGGATCCACGACCGCACCGTTGATGGATTTATTGTAAGCGGTGCTCCCAGTAGGGGTGGCAATAATTAAGCCGTCTCCACGGAAAGTTTCAAAATGCAAGTCATCGATGTGGACATCAATGACGATTGACTTGATCAACGTCGAGCGGACACTGCATTCATTAAGGCACATGAAGGTGGATTCATTATTGATCGTTGTTTCAATGACTGGGAAGCGGCGTACTTCAACTTCAGAATTCTTCATCGCATCGATCATTTCATCATGATCATCGATGTCAAAGTCACAGTAAAGACCTGCTTCATGCCCGGTTCGGATCCCTACATACAGGCAGTCTTGACGGAAACCCGTCTTACGAACAGCTTGCAAGAAGGTGCCATCTCCGCCTACAGCGATAATGATGTTAGCATCTGTGGAATCTTCAACGATATGAAAATCGTTGTCACGAGCGAGTTGGAATAAGGACTCTAATTTATCATTTAATTCTTCCGTTTGTTGATAAAAAAAGTATAAATTTCTTCGTTGGTCGTTCATCTAGCATCCTCCTCTTATGTATAGCTTGATGTCATTTTATCATTTCATCTTTGAAACCGCACACAATTTTCAAACAAATCGGGAAAGTTTAACATTGTTGAATTGAGGGGTGGAATTCGATATGGTGGAGATAGATGAAAACGTAAACGAAGGTTGGCGCATCATGTTTGATTCAAACAGCTGCGCCAATTTCTTTTGAGATGGTTCTATTAAGTATACCAAGTGAGAGAGCATGATTTTATTTTAAGGAGAATGATTATGAAGCAGGAACGAGTGGAAAAACTATTTCAATGGATTGATGATACTTCAACGGTCATATCCGAAGACTTGAATATCACCTATTTAGAAGCGATCGCAGAAACGATGGATGTCCTATTCAATGGACAACCTTTTGATGACATGGGAGATTCTTTGCAGACCTTTCTGACGAATGAACTGGTTAAAGTGAAAAAAGAAGAATTTGAAAAAGAAGAAATACGAAAAGCTGTTCAACTTGCCATTCTAAAGGGCATGAAAGGAGCCACTCAGCAGCAACATTTGATCACGCCGGATTCAGTGGCCATGTTCATGGGTTATCTAGCTTCCAAATTGTTTGAAGGAAAAGAAAGCTTGAAACTCTTCGATCCAGCTTCGGGAAGCGGGAATTTAATTACTTCCGTCATGAACCAGCTGGATATGTCGCTGCAAGCGTATGCCAGTGAAGTAGACCCTACGCTCATTCAGCTTGCCGTAGCGAATGCCAATCTGCAAAAAAATGAAATTGAATTCTTCCACCAGGACAGTCTGGCCCCTTTCTTAATGGAGCCTGTCGATTTTGTACTGGCTGATCTTCCTGTTGGTTATTATCCGGATGACGCTCAAGCAGCAAGATATAAGCTGAAAGCGGACGAAGGCTTGTCCTATGCCCATCATCTGTTTATTGAGCAGGGATTGAATTATACAAAAGAAGGCGGCTTCCTTATGTTCATTGTGCCGAACTTCCTTTTTGAGAGTGAGCAGTCTAAGGCGCTGAATGCATTCTTGCGTGAACATGCTCACATCGTTGGGATGCTTCAACTTTCTGATAGCTTATTCAAAGATGAAAAGCACGGAAAGAGCATTTTGATTTTACAAAAGAAAGGCCAAGAGACGAAGGCGCCGAAGCAAGCGTTATTAGCCAAGCTTCCTTCCTTCAAGAATCCGAATGGGATGGCGGATATTCTTACCCAGATGAACCAATGGTTTGATGAATATAAAAGAACGCAATTGTGAGAAAATAACGAATATAACAAGTAAACGTTATCATCGGTTAACGACCTTGAAATCGTTGAAAACGGGTGATTAAATGGTAGTGGTAGAAAATTACGAACCTAAATTCTAAGGGGATGAGCAACGTTGAGTAATAAAATTCTTGCTATAAATGCAGGTAGTTCATCACTGAAATTCCAACTGATTGAAATGCCTGAAGAAACTGTAATTACCAAAGGTCTAGTAGAGCGTATCGGCTTGAATGATGCTGTATTTACAATTGAAGTAAATGATGAAAAAGATGAAACCGTAACAGATATCCCTGATCATGGAGAAGCTGTAAAAATGCTTCTTGATAAATTGACAGCGAACGGAATCATCGATTCACTGGATGAGATCAATGGTGTGGGACACCGTGTTGTCCACGGAGGCGAGCGTTTCAGCGAGTCTGTACTCATCACGGATGAAGTGATCAAAGAAATTGAGGAAGTATCCGATTTGGCTCCATTGCATAACCCTGCAAACTTGACTGGAATCAACGCTTTCCGTGAAGTACTTCCGAACGTACCTCACGTAGCTGTATTTGATACGGCATTCCACCAGTCCATGCCGGAACAGTCTTACCTATACAGCCTGCCATATGAGTACTATGAAGAATATGGGATCCGTAAGTATGGTTTCCATGGTACTTCTCACAAGTATGTTTCTGAACGTGCAGCAGAGATGCTGGGGCGCCCGGTAGAAGAGCTTCGCCTCCTATCCTGCCACCTAGGAAACGGTGCTAGTATTGCAGCTATTGAAGGCGGCAAATCCATCGATACATCTATGGGCTTCACACCACTAGCCGGGGTTACTATGGGGACTCGCTCTGGTAACATCGATCCTGCATTGATTCCATTCATCATGGAAAAAACAGGCAAAACAGCGAATGAAGTCATGAATGTATTGAACAAAGAAAGTGGTATGCTTGCTCTTTCTGGTTTCTCCAGTGACTTGAGAGATATCGAAAAGCGTGCAGAAGAAGGAGACGAGCGTGCGGAGCTCGCTCTTGAAGTCTTTTCCGCACGTATCCACAAATATATCGGTTCTTACGCTGCGCGTATGCACGGCATCGACGGAATTATTTTCACTGCCGGTGTCGGTGAGAATAGTGTTACTATGCGTGAACGTGTGTTGAAAGGCCTTGAGTTCATGGGCGTTTATTGGGACCCTGCTCTTAACAAAGTTCGTGGAAAAGAAGCCTTTGTAAACTACCCTCACTCCCCTGTGAAGGTCATGATTATTCCAACAAACGAAGAAGTCATGATTGCTCGTGACACGGTTGAAAAAGGACTATAATAGAAAAAGCAATCGTACCCTAGGTGCGATTGCTTTTTTTTGAGCTTTCAGTCTACAATATATGGTAAGGAACAAAGACGAGGAGGGAGCGCTTTGTCACACCAACGCATATGTACGGAGTTAAAGACATGGTTAGAGCAATACCAGCAGTATCAGCCGAATGATTTTGAAATGGTTTATGATCATTGGGTTCAACAAAATTTGATGAATGTGGATCCTCAAGTGAAAAAAGCATTTTTCTCAAAATTAGATGCCTGGTTCTTCCATACGCATGCTTTTTTACAAGGAACCTCCTATCAATATGAGGCTAGAGAACGAATACTAACGGTGGGAAGAATTTTTTCTAATCAGATTGAAAAAATCGAAGATATGGAGAAAGAGTTGACCGTAGAACAGTTGACCTACATAGCCGAGCAGCAGATGGCTCGGGGGAGACTTTATTCCTTTGCCCAGGGTGGCTTGACAGGAGCAGGTGGCTGGCTTTTCCTAGGGATGGATTACCCTCTGATGATGTTAATGAACCTAAGAGCCATTCAACTGATTGGTTTGACATTTGGTCATGAGATGAACCATCCTTACGAAATGATGATCTCCCTCAAAGTTTTCCATGCCGCTACCTTACCGAAAAGACTGAAAGCGAGTGCTTGGAATGATTTAATTGAAGAAGTGGAGAAGAAAGAGCACCCCTATATTTTTGCAGGTGAGGACCAATTGACAGATGAAGGTTGGATGGAACAACCGATGAAACAATGTTTCAAATCCTTATTTATCCTCATGTTCAGAAAAAAGCTCATTCAAGGTTTACCATTCATCAGTATTGCGATAGGGGCTTATTCAAACTATCATTTAACAAAACAAGTGACAGAGTTCGCCATGAAGTTTTATCAATACCGTCATCTTATGAACAAGGAAGGAGCGTCTTGATTGACCGTAGAAGAACATAAAGCAAGGGCAAGTGATTCAATTTCCTGCCTTGTACTCACAGTGAGCGACACACGCACAGAAGAAACGGACAAAAGCGGTAAGCTAATGATCGATAAGCTTACAGATGAAGGGCACAAAGTGAGTGAATACCATATTGTGAAAGATGAACAAAGTCAAATTCGTGCCTATATGCAACGAGGAGTGGACGACCCAAAAATCGATGCGGTTTTAATAAACGGCGGTACAGGGATGGCTAAAAGGGATGTAACGATTGAAGTGATCGAAAAGGTGCTGGATAAAGAGATGCCTGGCTTCGGAGAGATCTTCAGAATGCTTAGCTACACAGAAGATATTGGATCTGCAGCTATCTTATCCCGGGCTATCGCTGGTGTATCCGGACGAACGGCTGTTTTCTCAACCCCGGGTTCTTCTGGTGCTGTCACACTTGCGATGGATCGATTAATTCTTCCTGAACTTCGACACATTGTTGGAGAACTGAATAAAGACAAATAAAAGAGCCCCGAAACAGGGCTCTTTTATTTGTCTTGGCTTTCTTCCGTGTCATCCGGTCGAACAACAAGCACATCGCAGGTAGCGTATCTTGTTATGTGTTCGGACACACTACCGATAAAGAAACGTTCCATTGCATTTAAACCAGTTGCACCACAGATGATAAGGTCAGCATTATATTTCGGAGCGACATCTTTAGCAATTTTAACTTTTGGAGATCCGTATTCAACATCAACAACTACATTCTTCACACCGGCTTTTTCTGCTTTTTCCTGGTAGTCATTTAATAATTCGGTCGCATATTGTTCGGCACGGATCGCAAGGGATCGGTCATAAGCTTCTACGGTCGCAAAGGCTCTAGTATCCACCACGTGAGCTAAAACCAACTTCGCCTCATTCCGGTTCGCAATGTCAATGGCTTTATTAAATGCCACTTCTGCCGTAACGGAACCGTCGACCGCCACAACAATATCTTTGTATTCAAAAGTCATGCTGGATGCCTCCTCTCTTTTCTATATCTTTATTATATCATGCCTGTTTATTGGATAGACGCGCAAGTCGCGCATAATTTTAACAATTTTTCGAAAACTAAACAAGGGAGGTGTTTACATGAAGAAACCGAAGAATCCAATCGAAAGAGAAAAAGATATGGAACAGGAACAACAACTCATGCAGGCGATGAATGAAAGTTACCAATCTGGAAGTAAAAAAGAAGATTCACGTTAATAAAAGCCCCAACAGCCTTAAGCTGTTGGGGCAATGAAATTATTATTTTTTTATAAAAATAGGGTAAACCGTAAAGATGACCAAGAATGTTAAGAACCCTGGAGACCATTCATCCGGAAGAAGGAAATAAAGCAGGCTCCCTGCCATAATCGCTCCCATAGCTAAGCTGTTCACATAGCGTGGCTTCGTCAATAGAGTCAAATCTTCTTCACTCAAATAGTTTCTTTTTACAATGAGGTAATCACTGCAGATAACAGCTGATATCGGAATGATCAACCCGCCGAGCAAAGAGATAAATGATTCTGCTTCATTTACAAGGGCAGGGAAACCACTAAGGCACACACCTACTGAGCCGAATGTAATGGCAGCTTGAACTCTAGAAAGTTTTGGGAAGGTATTCAAAAGGCTGAATCCCCCTGTATAAGCATTACTTACATTAATGCTGATCATGGAAATGATGGCTGTCCCTGTAATAATCGCTATAAGAAGCGGGGAATTTGTCAAGTCCGTGGAGGATACATAAGGGTTAATATCGTGAAACAGATAGGCGGATGCACACCCGATAACCGCTGTAATAAAGAAGCCGATTCCATTACCAATGAGTAATCCATAAAACCCTTGAGAAGGGGATTTTGCATACCTTGTCATATCCGCTGATGCGCTTACGCCTGATACATATTGAACAAAAGCAAGGCTTGCAAAAAAGAACATGGAGGAGAATGACCCTTCCAAGCCTCCATTTTGAAGCACCATCAGTGAATCAGGTGTTTGATTTGTAGTAAAGTAAACATACAAGATCGTTGCTTCACCCAGGAGCAATAAAGGTAAAAAATAGCTCATGGCTTGTTTTACCGCATTAAAACCAACGATCGCAAGTGTAACCATGAGAATAGAAAGTGGTATAGAATAGACCCAAAACGGGAGATCTATACCTGTTAAACGTAAGATCAGTTGTTGGATGACATAAGTGCCGCCGATGGTTTGTACACTGAACCAATAGAGCGAAGTGAGGGTTCGGATCGGTGCAGATAAAAAACGGGTTCCATTTACTCCAAGAATTGTACGAAGTGCATATTGAGCCGGGATGCCAAGTCTAGCACCTGGCAAGGATAAAAAGGATACAAGTAAGAAGCCGAGGAGTGCTCCGATACTCGTGGAGATGACTCCTGTCCAGAAGGAAAGTCCTCCTTCCAAGACAGCCAATGCGGGAACGAGGAAGTTCCCTGCATTCGCAGCTATGGCAATCTGTATGAAAGCAAAGCGGTACCAGGGTGTATCCCGTCTGTCGACAGGGACAGCTTCTAAACCATACTGTTCGATCACATGTTTCCGTGGTGCATAAGCTTTCAAAACGTTCACGTCCTTTCTGACCCAATCATTGTACAGAAAGGTGACTCATGTGTAAATGAAAATAGAGACTCAAGGAGGTTTGGAAAGATGAGACATGCACTGATTACAGCTGGCACCAAGGGGCTTGGGAGGAAAGTAGCCGAGCATATGCTGAAACAAAATCATTCCATTACCGTTACATATAGAAATGACGAGGCTAAAGCCCTCTCTTTACTTGATGATTTTCCAGATGACCATGACAGAATTCAAATCATACAGGCTGATGTGACAGTGAAAGAAGATATTCATCGCCTTACAGAAAAAACATTGAAGCGCTTTGGCAGGGTGGATTATTTAATTAATAATGCCGGGCCTTATATCTTTGAACGAAAAAAACTGATGGACTACACAGAAGAGGAATGGAACTCGATGATCCGAGGAAACCTTGATGCTGTTTTTTACCTTATGAAAGCCACTGTTCCTCATATGAGAAAGCAAAATTTCGGCAGAATCATTAATTATGGATTCCAAGGAGCTCAATCTGCTTCAGGGTGGATCTATCGTTCTGCTTTTGCTGCAGCCAAAGTTGGGCTTGTTTCCTTAACTAAAACCATTGCTTATGAAGAAGCAGAATATGGAATCACATCAAATATGATATGTCCGGGAAACATAATAGGAGAGTGGAAGGAATCTTGCATTGAGGTGAGCAGAAAAAGCAAAGATGAAGAAACCCCGATTGGAAGGCCAGGAACGGGGGAAGATGTAGCACGAACCATTGATTTTTTATGTCAAGAAGACTCGGATATGATTACAGGTACGATTTATGAAGTCACCGGGGGATTGGACGTTATTCACAGACACCGGTAATGGAAAAGGTAAGGATCAAATTTTGGAGTATCTTCATTACATGTAAAAGGTTTGGTACAATGAAAGGGCTTTCTTAAATCTTTGGTTGACTTGAATGACAAGCACTATGAGAAGAAGCAATATTCATAAGTGGAACAAGGAGGTTGGATTGCGGTGAAAATAGGAGTACCAAAAGAAGTGAAAAATAATGAAAATCGTATAGCGATGACGCCTGCAGGAGTGGTCAGCTTAACCAATGCAGGACATGAAGTGTTTGTAGAAACACATGCGGGATTAGGTTCAGGATTCACCGATGATCAGTACAGAGAAGCAGGTGCTACAATCGTTGAGTCAGCTCAGAAAGCATGGAGTCAGGAAATGGTCATGAAAGTGAAAGAACCGGTTCCAGAAGAGTACGACTATTTTTATGAAGGCTTAATCTTATTTACTTACTTACACTTAGCGCCGGAATCTGAATTGACTAAAGCACTCGTAAATAAGAAAGTGATTTCAATTGCCTATGAAACCGTACAACTACCGAACGGATCATTACCGCTTTTAACACCTATGAGTGAAGTAGCAGGAAGAATGGCTTCACAAATTGGTGCTCAATACCTTGAAAAATCAAAAGGCGGAAAAGGAATTCTTTTAGGGGGCATTCCTGGTGTACGTCGCGGGAGAGTCACAGTGATCGGCGGTGGGGTTGTAGGAACGAATGCAGCTAAAATCGCCATGGGTCTGGGAGCAGATGTCACCATTATTGACCTCAACCCTGAGCGTCTGCGTCAACTTGATGATATTTTTGGTTCTGATATCAACACGTTGATGTCAAACCCGCTTAATATTCAAGAGGCCTTGGAAGAGTCTGACCTTGTCATAGGAGCCGTACTTATACCAGGAGCTAAAGCGCCAAGCCTTGTTACAGAAGATATGGTCAAATCGATGAAAGAAGGATCTGTCATTGTGGATGTAGCCATCGACCAGGGAGGCATTTTCGAAACGACCGACCGAATCACCACTCATGATGATCCCACTTATGAAAAGCATGGGGTGCTTCACTATGCGGTAGCAAACATGCCGGGAGCCGTCCCGAGAACGTCCACGATCGGGTTAACGAATGTAACAATTCCTTACGCTCTTCAGTTAGCGAATAAGGGGTATGTGAGGGCCTGTCAAGAAAACGAGGCACTCTATAAAGGTCTCAACACGCTTGACGGACATGTGACCTACAAAGCGGTCGCCGAGGCTCAAGGTCTTGAATATACAGAGGCTAAGCAACTTTTTAATAAATAATGATTTATAAAAAGAGCGCGGACTCCACGTCCACGCTCTTTTCATATTCATGATACCATTCTTACACAATATGGTTGGATTGTGTAAGACTTGATTTCGAGATGTTACGGGGTTCGTCACTCAACAAAAGTATTGAAGAGTTTTCAAGAATAGGGAGCATTTGTGGAATATTGATCGCTAACGTCTTTCTTTTAAGCCGATTTGCTATGGTTTTGGTTTGTATCTTTTATGTCTGCATCCTTCTGTTTTCTGAAGATGGTTGCAATGATGGGACCGGAAATGTTGTGCCAAACACTGAAAATGGCACTTGGCACAGCTGCGAGCGGGTTGAAGTGCACAGCTGCAAGAGACGCTCCGAGACCAGAATTTTGCATGCCAACCTCAATGGAAATGGCTCGTTGTTTTGCCGGCTCCATGTTAAACAACTTCCCTAAACCATAGCCAGCTAAGTAACCGAGGAGGTTATGGACGACGACGATTGCGAATATAGCTGCCCCTGTCTCGGCAATTTGAGATTGATTGACACTCACGACTGCAGCTACGATGGCTACGATACTAATAACCGATACAAGTGGGAGGGCCTTGACCGTTGCTTGTACTTTATTCTTGAAAATGGCTTGGACAATAAGCCCTAGAAGAATCGGAATAAGAACGACCTTAACGATGGATACAAATAGGTCTCCTGCTGAAACCGGAAGCCATTGGCTTGCAAATACCCAAACGAGTAAAGGGGTGAAAAGAGGCGCCAACAGAGTTGATACAGCTGTAATAGAAACGGAAAGAGCCGTGTCACCTTTGGAGAGATAAGTCATTACGTTGGAAGAAGTTCCGCCTGGACAACATCCCACTAGAATGACACCTATCGCTACTTCTGTCGATACGGGCAGGATGGTCACTAGGAGAAAAGCGAGAAGCGGCATAAGCGTAAACTGTGCCCCCACCCCGATGGCTACATCTTTCGGTCTTTTGAAAACCTCCTGGAAGTCTTGTTTAGATAGAGTCAATCCCATCCCAAACATGATAATTCCTAATAAGGGAACAATATATGGGGCAATCCATGTGAATCCTCCTGGAAGATAAAAAGATAAGGCCGCAAAAAGGAGGACCCAGACAGCGAAAGTGCTGCCTGCAAATTGACTTACTTTTTCTAATGTTTTCATCTGTTTCAACTCCTTATGTAAAAGATATTTTCTGATTATACGCTCTTTTCAGAAAAAACAAAGGTTCAAAGAACAGAAAAAAATGAAAAAAATGAGATAAGGCCGAGGATTTGAGATTCTTTTGAATCCTGCGTAAAATAAAAAGAAAAAAGATGAAACCTTTTATAAATGCGGCACGTACATACAGGTACACAGGGTCACAGTTGAAGGAGAGGTGAAGATTTGGGTTTCTTTTCTAGATTGTTTTCAAAAAGTGAAAAACAGGCACCAGAAGTGAAAGAGCGAACACCGTTGAATATCCAAGTCGGTGACATTGTCACGTACGATCTTGTGGACTATGAAGTTGTTGGTAAGATTACGTATCGGGACGGTGGTTATGAGTGGTTTTCTTATCAGCTATTGGAAGGTGATCAAACGAAATGGCTCGCTGCTGAAATGGATGATGAGCTGGAACTAGGGGTGTATGAGACGGTTAAACTCCCTGTTTCCCTGCCATTCCCTAAAAAACTCGAATACGAGGGTCAAACCTTCTTTAAAGATGAAGAAGGAGAAGCACGCGTAACGGGAGAAGGAAGAAGCAAAAACATCAATGGACGTACCTCTCGATATGCGGAGTATATTTCTGAAGATGAAGAAACATATCTAAGCCTTGAATCATGGGGCAGTGAAGTAGAAGTAAGTGTTGGGTATGACATCGAAGCATATGAAATCAAAATACTTGCAGGTTCAAAATAAGGAGGAAAAAATATGTTTAAATTTTTTAATCGTGTAAAAACAGTTGTAGGTTCTGAGTTGAACTCCATGTTGGATAAAGCAGAAGACCCTGTGAAAATGCTGGACCAATTCATGCGTGACATGGAGAACGACATCCGTGAAGCTGAAAGTGCGGTAGCGAAGCAGATTGCGAATGAAAAAATGTTGAAACGTAAATATGATGATTCTCAGGCTCTTGTAGATAAGCGTATGCAGCAGGCGGAAAAAGCCATTGAGGCTGGAAATGAAGATTTGGCTCGCCGCGCATTGGAAGATAAGAAGAACCATCAGGATCAAGCAGATCAATTCAAGGCTTCTTGGGAACGTGCCCAGCAGGATGCGAATAACCTTCGTCAGAAACTAGATGAAATGAAGAAGGAATATCAGGAAATGAAGTTGAAGAAAGATTCTTTGAAAGCACGTGCAGAGTCTGCGAAAACACGTACTAAAATGAACCGCACCATGTCTAACATTGGTGGGGATGAGTCACGACAAGGTTTTGAACGTATGGAAGAAAAAGTCATGCACTATGAAGCGGAAGCTGAAACAAGTGAGGATATGTCCTCACAGAGCCGCTCCTTAGACGACGAATTCGAAGATTTGGATAATAAAGATAGCGTGGACAGTGAGTTAGAAGAACTGAAGAAAAAGATGAACAAAGAATAATCTCTGGTCCAACATTCGTGCCTGGCCAAGTGGTCAGGCACGGCTATTTTATGGACTAGATAAATAACAAAGTCCGAGTCGTGGATGGATTGCCCGTAATAGTGACGGCATCCGGCTCTAGCGCTCAGTGCAGCCTGAGCCTTTGTCCTTTGGAAGGAGGATGTATGTTGAAAGATTATGCAGGGATCATAGTCGTAGGAATCATTGCCTTTTTCTTATTGTTCAATGTATTCGGCGGAAATGACCAAAGAGGAATGTCAGGTTCTTATACCGAAGATACATATGGTGAACTGCCCTCAGAGCCTGATCGGTCAGAGATTCTAAGTGGAATAGAAAATTCGGAAGCTAACGATATTGAATCACTGATTCAGGATCATTTCCCTCTATTGGATACGGTCAGATCCGATCAGGGCATCTCAAGAATTTATATGACAAAAGAATTGTCGTTAACCGAGGTGTCAGATTCTTTGACCTCAGTTATTCCCCCAGAAGAAATAAGTGAAAAGCAGGAAAATAAGCAAGCCCTCATTTATCCTGATCATTTTGTGATCCTCCAGGAAAGTACGGAGGAACCTGGGGTGATTACAATTGAACTTGCATCCGATGATTTTGTGAGGAATCATTATTCTCCCGGTTTCTTTAGTGGTTTATTTTTAGGATCTATTCTGAACCGTTCGTTGGGATCTAACGACTGGTATGATCGGCGAAGGGCGAATTGCCAACAAACAGGGAACTGTTATGGTGGATATGGGATGTATGGAAATTATAATTCAGGCGGAACCACTTCTATGAGAGGATCCTCGAACCGTGGTGGAGGACCTGGCACAGGAAAATAAAGGAGGTTATTATAATGGAACCATTTTTGGCTACGTTAGGCTATTTTGTGATGGCGATTGTGATTGTTGTTCTTGGATTGGTTATTTTCGAATGGTTAACTAGGCAGTATAAGGATTGGGAAGAGGTAAAGCAAGGGAACCAGGCCGTTGCAATGTCCATTGCAGGAAAAATCATCGGCATCTGTATTGTCCTGTCGTTTGCAATCTATCATAGTTTTACTGTATGGGATACGTTGATTTGGGGAGCGTACGGGGTTGTCCTTCAAATGATTGCCTACCTTTTATTTGAATTGTTCACACGTAAGTTTTCTGTTGAAACGAAATTGAAGGAAAATAACACAGCGGTTGGAATCATTACGATGGGGGTATCGATCGGTCTAGCCTTCGTTATTGGTGCGTCGATTACATAAGGCGTCAGAACAACTGAGAGAAGCCACTATGAACCATTCTCATAGTGGCTTTTTAACATACAAGTTTAAGTGGAGTGAACGAAAGTGGAAGCGAATATTAGAAAGAGTCATTTTATTTACTGGGCCTCAGGTATTGTCTCCATCTGCGGCATTATATTTGAAGTGTTATTTGGTGCGCTCGGATCGTACATTCTCGGTGATGGTGTAAAGCAGTACACGTTGACGATCAGCTTGTTCCTTACCGGGATGGGGATCGGGGCGAGTATAAGTGAGAAAGTAATGAAACAATTGATCGTCACGTTCATTTGGATTGAATTCATGGTCGCACTAATCGGAGGCTTTTCAAGCTTCACGATGTTTGGTATGACGGCTTTTGCTCCTTCAGGTACAGATGCACTGTTTCTATATCTAGTAACATTTACCATTGGGGCTCTGACCGGTATTGAGCTGCCGATTCTTATTAGAAAGGCGAATGAGATAGGTGTGGAGCTCAACAGAAGTACGGCCAGGGTGCTGTTTTCTGATTATGCCGGTGGGTTGATTGGAGGTCTTCTTTTTGCTTTCTATCTCAGACCACAAATGGGTATGGTGAAAAGCGCCTTTTTTGTTGCTTGTATTAATTTAGCTGTTGCTGTATTGGTCCTGTATTTATTCCGGTCTGAAATTAAGAGGTTCTCCGTTCATTTGACAGGGGCAGTCATCATTGGAACTCTTCTTATTGGTGGGCTGTTTTTCGGTGAAGAAATGGCCTTTTCTTTCGAACAGAAGCTATATAAAGATCCCATTATTCATATGGAAGAGAGTGCTTATCAACGGATCGTACTTACAAAGGAGCAGGGAGACACACGTCTATTCTTAAACGGATCCTTGCAGTTCAGTTCAACCGATGAACATCGGTATCATGAAACGCTTGTCCACCCACCCGTCGCCTTTTCTGTCAAACAAGACAATGTTCTTATTCTAGGCGGGGGAGATGGGATTGCGGCTAAGGAGTTATTAAAGTATCAGGAAATCAAAGAAATTACGCTCGTTGACCTTGATCCTGCTGTCACAAACCTTGCACGAACCAATTATCATCTGCTGCAAGTGAATAAGGGAGCGCTAGATGATCCAAGGGTTAACGTATTAAATAAAGACGCGTTCAAGTTTCTAGAGACTGCGGATCAATTTTATGATGTGATTATTATCGACCTTCCTGATCCGAATAACGAAAGTCTTAACAAACTCTATACGCGGGAATTTTATTCTTTAGTGAGAAACCATTTATCACCTGGAGGGGCAGTGATGATCCAGGCAACAAGTCCGCTTTTTGCGACAGAAGTGTACTGGACGATTGATAAAACGGTGGCCTCCACAGGACTGTACACAGAAAATTTCCATGTGGATGTTCCGAGTTTCGGAAATTGGGGATTCATTATGGCCGCAAGGGAACCGCTTGCGATCGAAGAGGTCCAATTTACTGTGGAAACTGAATTTCTGACAGAGGAAGTTTTTCAATCTATGACAGTGTTTGGAAAAGATGAAGATGGGGAAATCTTGAATGGAGAAGGCCAAGTGGTCAAGTTGGAACCCAATACCTTAATTAATCCACATCTCATTCAAAAGTATGAACAAGCTTGGCGAAACTATTGAATCAGCAAAGTTTAAAAGGAGTGTTATGGATGAAAGTTTCTTATCATGGTCATGCTGTTGTGAAGGTGGAAGCAAATGGAAAGACGATTCTTTTTGATCCGTTCATTTCGGACAACGGGAATACAGATCTGGATGCTGACCAAGTAAAAGCAGATGTGATTTTGCTCACTCATGGTCACAATGATCACGTTGGGGATACATTTGAGATTGCAAAAAGAAATGATGCACAAGTCATCGCTCCGTTCGAGTTAGCTACTTATCTTGGAAATAAAGGCCTGAACGCTCATCCTATGTATATCGGTGGAGGTCACGAATTCGATTTCGGACATGTAAAATTCACCCAAGCCTTTCATGGTTCTTCTTACCAGGAAGAGGATGGAACGATCGTGTATACAGGGATGCCTACAGGAATTTTACTAACGATTGATGGAAAGACCATTTATCACGCCGGAGACACCGGTTTATTCTCTGATATGAAGATGATTGGGGAACGTAATGATATTGACCTTGCTTTCCTTCCTATTGGCGACAATTTCACAATGGGGCCATCTGATGCGCTCGTCGCTGCTGAATGGCTCCAAGCGAAACAGGTCGTGCCTGTGCACTACAACACGTTTGATTTAATTGCTCAGGACGGAGATGCATTTGCTCAAGAAGTGAAACCAGGAAAAGGGCATGCATTAAAGCCGGGAGAATCTATTGACCTCTAAGAATAAGAGACTCAAAGCCGTTTGTCTACTCAGGGACAAACGGCTTTTTTTCTGAAACTTCAGGAAGAAATTGCGGATCATCTGTATCAACTGTATAATAACAATTAAAAGAATTTGGATTAGTACAGTTAGAAAGTTTGGTGGGCATATGGCAACAAAACACGAACAGATCCTGGAACACATTGAATCCCTGTCGGTCGGCAGCAAAATATCTGTCAGAAGAATAGCGAAAGCATTGAATGTCAGTGAAGGTACAGCCTACAGGGCCATCAAAGAAGCGGAGAACCAGGACCTTGTCAGCACGATGGAACGTGTCGGAACCATCAGAATTGAAAAGAAGAAAAAAGAGAACATAGAAAAATTGACGTTTGCTGAAATTGTGAATGTCGTCGATGGGCAAGTCCTTGGAGGACGCGAAGGTTTATATAAAACCCTAAGTAAATTCGTCATAGGTGCGATGAAGCTTGAAGCGATGATGCGTTATACGGAAGCGGGTTCTCTTCTTATTGTAGGAAACCGGACAAATGCTCATGAGCTTGCAGTGAAAGAAGGGGCGGCTGTTTTAATTACAGGTGGATTCGATACGAGTGAAGCGGTTAAAAAGCTGGCTGATGAAAAGAAGCTTCCCGTCATTTCTACCAGTTATGATACATTTACAGTCGCAACGATGATCAATAGAGCCATTTATGATCAATTAATTAAAAAAGAAATTGTACTTGTCGATGATATTTATACTTCTTATGAGGAATCAAAGTTCTTGCAATCATCGGATGCAGTTGCCAGGTGGCATGAATTTAACACAGCCACAGGGCATAGCCGCTATCCTGTCGTAGATCAGCAGAATCGTGTGGTTGGCATCGTCACTTCAAGAGATGTAATTGGAAAGGATAAAGAGACGCGGATTGAAAAAGTCATGACACGAAACCCGATGACCGTCCATGCCAAAACCTCCCTTGCGAACGCTGCCCATGTCATGGTTTGGGAAGGGATTGAACTAATGCCCGTTGTCGATCCTTCCCATAAACTTCAAGGGATCATTTCCCGTCAGGATGTGTTGAAAGCATTGCAGCATATCCAAAGGCAGCCTCAGGTAGGCGAAACAATTGATGATCTTGCGACAAATCGCATGGAAGTCATCGCAGAAGATGACTCAACCCCTGTTTGGCAAACGAAAGTAACACCTCAAATGACCAATCCACTTGGTACGATGTCCTATGGTGTTTTCATTTCGTTAATTACAGAAGCGTCGAGTCGATTATTAAGGAAGTATAAAAAAGGCGATCTTGTTGTTGAAAACATTTCTGTCTATTTCATTAAGCCCGTTCAAATCGAAAGTGATATAGAAGTGCGGCCTCAAATTCTTGAGGTCGGAAGGAAATTTGCAAAAGTAGACATCGAGGTTCACCATGAAAAATCTATCGTTGGAAAAGCTCTTCTCATGGCCCAGCTCATTGATCGATAAAAAAAGTCGCTGAACAACAGCGACTTTTTCTTAGACATTCATGATTGAGGGCTTGTGCGGTGCTTTTGAAATTCTGCCTGATAATGCTTGCTTGATTTCCATCCCAGCCGGGCTTGGAAAATACCGAAGGCAATGAATACGATACCTACAAAAAGTGAAAGTTTCGTTTGGTAGAATACATACTGGTTAATCCCAAAAAAGAAAATGAAACTTCCAAGGAATAGCTTGGATTTACTATTTAAGTATTCTTGAGTTAGAGGGTCATTGGAACGGACAATCATCACCTTGTAGTAGATATAAAGTACAAAAGAGACTAATATAAGGATCGGAAAAATAATCATTTGATCGACTCCTGCGTTTAAATTTCCCTTTTATTGTAGCTTGTTTCTTCGGAAAAGGCTACCTGTACAGAGAATTCTATAATTAAATGACACGGAAAGCAAAAGAGGAGGACTTTTTTATGAGTAAACAGGCCATTATGAAAGCTATCAAGGATCACGAAGTTATCATCATCCATCGTCATGTCCGTCCAGACCCGGATGCCTATGGATCGCAGGCTGGTTTAGCTACATTGATTCAAGCCACTTTTCCACAAAAACAAGTATGGATCACCGGCACAGGCGAACCCTCTCTGGAGTTCCTGACTACGATGGATGAGGTACCTGATGAAGCTTTTAAAGGAGCTCTTACAATCGTTTGTGATACTGCAAACCAGGCTCGTATCGATGATCAGCGTTATGATCAGGGAGACCTTTTAATAAAAATCGATCATCACCCAGAAGTAGATGCGTATGGAGATATCCAATGGGTGGATACAACAGCAAGCTCCACTTCAGAAATGATCTATCAATTGTACTCTGAGTTTGCAGAGGAAGGATTGGTCCTTACTGATGAGGCAGCTCGGCTTCTATATGCAGGGATTGTCGGGGATACAGGGAGGTTCCTTTTTCCGAGTACGACGAAACAGACGCTGTCTTACGCAGCTAACCTTGTGAATTTTGAGTTCGATCGACCAGCGTTATATAACGAAATGTATAAGACTCCTGTTCATGTCGCCAAGCTGAAAGGATATGTTTTACAAAATTTCACCGTTAATGAAGCTGGGTATTCAACCATCCGTCTCGATCGTAAAACGTTGGATGAGTTTAACGTTTCTCCTTCGGAAACGAGTCAGCTCGTAGGTTTGCTAGGAGACGTAGAAGGAATGCTTGCATGGGCATTTTTCGTGGAGGAAGAAGATACCATCCGTGTCCGTTTACGCTCAAAAGGCCCGGTGATAAATGGGATCGCAGCCAACCATAATGGAGGAGGACACCCGATGGCCTCAGGCGCTTCTGCTTCTTCATGGGATGAAACCGATGAAATTGCAAAAGAACTTGAAGCGGAATGTCTGAAGTATAAGAATGAGCAGGCGAATTAAGCCTGCTCAGATTCCTATCGTTTTAGTTTAATTTCGAGGTGCAGCGTCATGGTTTCAGAGACAATCAATCTCATGACTTTCAGCTCATAAGTGAAATCATCGACAACATAGTTTTTATTTTCAATCGTCGAGATGATGAGATCCACTTGATCAGCAACGATGGAGACATCCTTACCGGATACAGTCACCAGTTGATCTTTTACTAAAGCGTTCAGCTGATGCTGGGTCAACAGGTCGACTTCAAGTTTTTTGGCATTCGTAAACACGACGGTAATTTCTTTGACACTCATAGGCTTGCCTTCTGATTCTTGATCCTGGTTGTTAAGGAGTGCTTCATATTTGGTTTCCCATTCACTTAATTGAGCTGTCATTTCTATATGTTCTTCTGTGTATTTTTGCTGCAGTTGGCCATGAATGTAAATAAAAAAGGCATAACCAATAATCGCTCCTAAAACAAGACCCGCAAAAAAACGTCTCCATTCCTTGTTTTTATGGTAGGCTGGAAAGTGCATTACGTCACCTCATCACCCAGTAACCATTCAAAAAGAAGCAGTGCTGTTTTCACTCCACCCATGGCGGCGATAATGATCATCACTTGCTTGAAGATATCAAACGTGGAACCATCAAAGATTCCTTTTTCGAAATTGCTTATGGCATCAAATGTTCCGCCGATGGCTGCTACAATGGCCCAAATCCTCAAGCCTTTTGCTATCCGAAACATGGATGTCAAAGCGGCTTCCCCTGTTAATAAACTTCCTATACTTCCGATAATGGTTCCACCAACGATGACTCCGAACGCGATAAAGAAGCATTGAATCATGGATATGACTAAACGATCTTCCATCTTGTCCCTCTTTTCGCTGTCTGAAAATAGTCTCTTACCTAACCATTATTCTTTCAATCCTCTCTTTATGCAGAAGGCTTTCATCCAATCCCCAGAGTAGCTATAATTTACATGAAAGAAGGTGTTCGAAATGACGTTTACCCATTTGAATGTGCAATCAGGTTATAGCTTGATGAACAGTACGATTAAAATCAAGGACCTTGTACGAACCGCCAAAGAATCCGGATTTGGTGCTGTTGCCCTTACTGATCAGGATACGATGAGCGGAGCGGTCTCTTTTTATGAGGAATGTAAGAACGAAGGAATAAAACCAATCATTGGTCTGAAGACCACCGTCATTGATCAAACACTCTCCTTTCCGATGGTTTTGTTGGCGGAAACAACGGGGGGTTACCACAACCTGCTTGAAATAAGTACAATCGTTCAAACAGAAAAGGAAAACATAACACTTGAGCAATTGGCTATGTACAAAGAAGGTTTGATTTTTATCCAAATGACTTCAAGTTCTCCGTGGGCCGAGTCGATCGCTAATCGTATGACTGACAAAATAGAGACGTCTAGAGAGCGCTGGGTGAATCTATTAGGAATGAATCGTTTATACCTGAGTATCCAGGATCGTGACCTCCATTCGGAACGCCAATTACATACACCTTTAAGAGAATGGGTGAGTAGGAACGGAATGAAGGTCGTGGCCATTGGAGATGTTCGTTATTTGGATCGAGGCGAGGCGGATGCTTTCCAATGTTTGCGCGCGATTGATGAAGGGGGACGTTACAGCCCTGAAAACAATGATCATCATTACTATCTTAAGTCTCAAGAAGAAATGGAGCGTTTTTTTGGAGAATGGTGGCCGGAATCACTTGTAGCAACAGAAGAAATTGTGAATGCCTGCCAGGTAAATTTGGAATTGGACAGACAATTGCTCCCTACTTATCCTTCCCCAGAAAATAAAAGCTCGGATGACTACTTACGACAGCTTTGTGAATCATCATTGCCTGATAAATACGACACAAAGAGTCGTCAACAAGCTGTGGAGAGACTAAATCATGAATTATCTATCATCGCATCTATGGGTTTCAGCGATTATTTCTTAATTGTTTGGGATTTTATCAGTTTTGCGAGGGAAAACGGCATTCACGCCGGTCCAGGGCGTGGGTCTGCCGCCGGATCCATCGTCTCATATTTGCTGGGAATCACTCAGGTCGATCCGTTGGAGTATCATTTGTTATTCGAACGATTTCTCAATCCCGAAAGAATTACAATGCCGGATATAGATATTGACTTTCCGGACCATCGTAGGGACGAAGTGATTTCCTATGTAGCTGAGAAATATGGAAGTAAACATGTGGCTCAGATTTGTACATTTGGTACGTTTGCTGCCAGGAGTGTCTTAAGAGAGTTGTTCAAGGTGTTGAAAATAGATGAAAGTGATGCTTCCTTTATTCTTCATCAGATTCCTAAAACATCCGCTTCATCACTCGTGGATGTTGTGAAAAAATCGGAGGAGCTAAAAGAGTACATCAGAAATTCCGATCGTTTAAAGCTGTTGTTCCGAGTAGCTACGAAGCTTGAAGGGCTTCCGCGACATGTATCGACCCATGCGGCAGGAGTCGTATTAAGTGAAGAACCACTTGTGAGGTATACGGCGCTTTTGAAAAGCCAAGGCCCTGTTTCATTAACCCAATATGCCATGGGAGACCTTGAAAAAGTGGGACTTCTTAAAATTGATTTTCTCGGCCTTCGGAATCTCTCTTTCCTTGAAAGAATGGAACGGAAAGTGAAACGATATCGTCAAAAGGACTTTTCAATCGGTCATATTCCGCTAAATGACAATCGAACGTTTGATCTTTTGAAAGAAGGAAGAACCAACGGGGTCTTTCAACTGGAGTCTCAAGGAATGAAAAATGTGCTGCTTCGTTTAAAGCCGAGTCATTTTGAAGATGTTGTCGCTGTTAACGCTCTTTACAGACCAGGACCGATGGAATACATCCCTTTGTATATTGATAGGAAGCACGGAAGGGAAAATATTGAATATCCACATCCAGACTTGAAGCCAATTCTTGCCCACACGTTTGGGGTGTTGGTTTACCAAGAACAAATCATGGAAGTCGCTCGTCATGTGGCGGGCTATTCATTAGGAGAAGCCGATCTATTAAGGAGAGCGGTGAGTAAAAAACAAGCCAATGTTTTAGAAGAGGAACGGATGAGGTTCGTCCAAGGGTGTAAGGCGAAAGGCTATGTTGAGTCGATTGCTCACCAGTTGTTCGATTGGATTGTTAAATTCTCCAATTATGGATTTAACAGAAGCCATGCGGTCGCCTATAGCTTGATTTCATACAGATTAGCGTACATGAAAGCTCATTATCCTTCTTACTTTATGGCAGAGTTGATGAATGCTCATCTTGGAGATCATGAAAAGATGACGATGTATATTCGTGAAGCCAGAGATATGAACGTAAAAGTTAAAGCTCCATCTGTGAATAGAAGCCAAGCACTGAACCATGATGACTCAGGAGAAATCAGGATTGGGATGACAGCTGTCAAAGGGGTCGGCTACCAGGCCGCCCAAGCGATCATGGAAGAGAGAATGAAAGGACCTTTTCGGAATCTCAACGATTTTTGTTTACGTGTTGACGGGAAGGTTGTTACAAGAAAAGTTATAGAATCCCTGGTTCTTGCGGGCGCATTCGACGATCTGCACCAAAATAGAGCGAGTGTTCTTGCGAGTATCGATCAAGCTTTAGAGCAAGGGGAACTTTTTAAGGAGTTCCAAGATCAACCGGGATTCTTCGGCAATGAGTTAGATATGGAAATGGTGGAAGTGGATCCATTCCCCCCTTTGAAGCGTTTGTCGATGGAAAAAGAGGTGTTGGGCACCTACATGTCTCAACATCCATTGGGCCACCAACGGAAAGACCTCGAGGAGAAGGGGATACTTCCAATTAGAGAGGCTCACCGTTCTACTAAGAAACAAGTGGAGGTTGCCGTGGTTATTGATGGTCTCCGTGAAATACGTACGAAACGAGGCGATCCTATGGCGTTTTTGACCATTAGTGATGAAACCGCTGAGATGGATGCCGTCCTTTTTCCGGAAACTTATCGGAATATAAAAGTTTGGCTGAAAGAACAGATGCTTGTGCACTTGAAGGGGAAAGTTGATGAAAGAAAAGGACAGAAACAATTGATCATTAACCATGCTGAGCCTTTAGGTATAGATGAATATCCAGCTGAAAAAAAACAACGGCTTTTTATTAAGGTGACGGAAGAACATGAACACTATTCCATTGAAAAATTGAAAAAGCTTGCTGAATATTTCCCGGGGAATACACCAATCTTCATTTTTCGATCTGAAGATCGAGTGACTTATAAACTGGATGAAACCTATTGTCTTGAAGTGAATGATGTATCGATGGGTAAATTGAATGAATTTTTCGGAGAGTCATCCGTAGCCGTCAGACCTGTGAAAGATGGAGCGGGGCATTAAAAGCTCAGCCCGGATTTTTGTATTTCTTTACACGCTATATTCATCTGTTATAATTAAGAGGTTAATGGTGGTCAGACCACCAGGGTCGGTTCACTATAAGTTTAAAAGGAGAGTGTCGTCGTGTCGAATTTAAGAGATGAAGCTTTGCACATACACCGTGTCAATAAAGGAAAACTTGAAACCCATTCAAAAGTTCCTGTCAGGAATGCTAGAGACTTGAGCCTTGCCTATTCCCCTGGAGTGGCAGAGCCTTGTAAAGAGATTTATGACCATAAAGATACGGTGTACGATTATACAATGAAGGGTAATATGGTAGCCGTTGTCAGTGATGGATCGGCTGTTCTTGGTCTGGGGAATATTGGACCTGAGGCTGCCCTGCCAGTCATGGAAGGTAAAGCTGCTTTGTTCAAAAGTTTTGCAGGAGTAGATGCATTCCCTATTTGTTTGAACACACGTGATATTGATCAGATTGTGCAGACAGTAAAATTAATGGAACCTACTTTCGGCGGTGTGAACCTGGAAGACATCGCCGCACCCAACTGCTTCATCATCGAAGATCGACTGAAGAAAGAGACGAATATACCAATCTTCCATGACGACCAACATGGTACGGCAATCGTTACAGTAGCAGGATTAATGAATGCCTTAAAAATAACTGGGAAAACCTTCTCAGAAATCAAAGTGGTAGCTAATGGGGCTGGTGCTGCTGGAATTGCGATTATTAAATTGCTCTATCATTTCGGTGTGCGTGACATCATCATGTGTGATTCCAAAGGAGCTATTTTTGAAGGCCGCGATTACGGAATGAACGATGTGAAAGATGAAATTGCTAAAATTACGAATAAAGACCGTACAGAAGGGAATCTTGAAGAGGTCATGGAAGGTGCGGATGTGTTTATTGGTGTATCCGTTGGCGGATTGCTTTCCAAAGAGACCGTATCAAAAATGAATGATGATTCTATCATCTTTGCAATGGCAAACCCTGAACCAGAAATTATGCCTGAAGATGCAAAGGAAGCTGGGGCGCGTGTCATCGGAACTGGTCGTTCAGACTTCCCTAACCAGGTAAATAATGTGCTGGCATTTCCGGGAATCTTCCGCGGTGCGTTGGACGTTAGAGCGACTAGAATTAATGAAAAAATGAAAATTGCAGCAGCTGAAGCCATCGCCTCCTTAGTAAGTGAGGATGAGTTGAGTGAAGACTACGTCATTCCTGCACCATTCGATCCGCGAGTGGCGCCAGCCGTTGCTGCAAGCGTAGCTAAAGCGGCGATGGAGTCCGGGGTTGCCCGTCATCACGTAGATCCAGAAGAAGTTGCAGAAAAAACTAGACAACTGACATTAATTGATGAAGATTGATATGAGAGGGGGAAGCTTTTCGGTTTCTCCTTCTACATAACTTGATTGTGGTTAGAGATGAAAAGAGGTGTCCGTACAACGTGGCCCAGGAGCAGCGAGGGAAAGTTTATGAAGGGGTTCTTCAACAGTTGAAATCTTACATTGAAGAGCATCGGTTGAAGCCTGGTGATAAGCTCCCGTCAGAACGAGAGTTAAGTGAACAATTGAATGTAGGCAGGTCCTCAATCCGGGAAGCCTTCCGGGCGATGGAGCTTTTGGGATTAATTGAAACAAGAAGAGGTGAGGGCACCTATATGAGAGCCTATCGCCCTTACCATATGGTCGAGCTGCTATCCAACTTCTTACTTAATGAATCGAGGACCAAGAGTGAATTGATGACCGCTAAACAAATGATTGAAAAAGAAGTACTGCTTTTGTTGAACGGGAATTTAGACAGCCGGAATAGGAGCGAAATAAGAGCGATCATTTCCGACCATTCATACGCTCAAAGGCATCAAAAGGTATTTGAATATTTATTCAGCCTTTGTGATCAACCTCTCCTTCTGTCGATGTGGCAATTCATCTCAGGATTTACCCACACCGTCCATGATGTAAGCTATTCTGATGATTGGTATGAAGAATTGGTTACCGTCATGGAGGAAGAAGATACAATGAAAATTATACGTCTATTTCAATGATCGTATCGTGTCGAATCTATTTCGACAGAATGAGTCATATTACGAAATGAAATTTATGTATATTGATAAGAAAGGAAGCTTTGTCCCAAAGGAGGAATCACCTTGCTAAGAGACTTTTTCAGCAAGAAAAAAAGATACGCATCCATTCCCAGCCAAGAAGCAAAGCAGGATGTACCTGAAGGTTTGATGCAGAAATGCCCAAACTGCCAAAAGATCTTTTATAGAAAAGAATTGAATCGAAATATGAATGTTTGCCCTCATTGTGATCATCATCATCGTCTCAGTGCCTACGAACGCATCCAACATTTATTTGATGAGGAATCCTTTGTAGAGTGGGACAAGCACATGATTTCAAATAACCCGTTGCATTTCCCGGAATATGAAGAAAAACTGGAAAAGGACCGTAAAAAGTCTGACTTGAATGAAGCGGTTGTCACCGGAAAGGCGAAAATGAATGGCATGGAAACAGCTGTGGCTGTTATGGATGCCCGTTTCCGAATGGGGAGCATGGGGTCAGTGGTAGGTGAAAAAATCACGAATGCCATCGAGAATGCCAGAAAAGAGAAGCTTCCGTTCATCATTTTCACAGCTTCCGGTGGTGCGAGAATGCAGGAGGGTGTTCTTAGCCTGATGCAAATGGGGAAAACCTCTGTCGCTCTCCAGCGTCTTCATTCAGATGGTGGTCTTTTCATTTCAGTCATGACCCATCCGACAACAGGGGGCGTTTCAGCGAGCTTTGCCTCCCTTGGAGATTATAATTTTGCAGAGCCTGGTGCTTTGATTGGATTTGCTGGTCGGAGAATTATTGAACAAACGATTCGTGAAAAGCTTCCAGAGGATTTCCAGACCGCTGAATTTCTTCTGGAGCACGGTCAACTGGACAAAGTCGTTCACCGGCATGACATGAAAAAGACGCTAACGACAGTTCTTGATCTTCATAATGTGGGAGGTGACCAATCGTGAAGCACGTACTCGAATTCGAGAAACCTGTCATTGAGTTAAGAGAAAAGATCTCTGATTTAAAACGATTGACTGAGAATAGTGAAATGGATCTAAGCGATGAAATCGTTACTTTAGAGAATCGATTGGAAAGACTTGAAACAGATGTCTATGACCGAATGGCTCCATGGGATCGTGTGCAAATGGCACGCCACCCTGAAAGACCGACGACACTTGATTATATCGAATATCTTTTTACAGATTTTTTGGAGCTGCACGGAGATCGTAATTTTGGGGACGATGCCGCGATCGTCTCTGGGATTGCTAAGTTCAAAGGTCAACCCGTAACCGTGATCGGTCATCAGAGAGGAAAAGATACGAAAGAAAATATTCGTCGTAATTTCGGTATGCCGCATCCTGAAGGGTACAGAAAAGCTCTCCGCTTAATGAAACAGGCAGATAAATTCAAAAGACCGATCATTACATTTATCGATACAAAGGGAGCCTATCCTGGAAAAGCTGCAGAGGAAAGAGGTCAAAGTGAAGCGATTGCCAGAAACTTGATGGAAATGGCAGGCCTCACAGTTCCTGTTATTTGTATAGTGATCGGGGAAGGCGGTAGTGGTGGTGCACTAGGTCTCGGCATTGGAGATCGTATTTTCATGCTTGAGAATTCCACTTATTCCGTGATTTCTCCTGAAGGTGCTTCCTCTATTTTATGGAAGGATGCAGGCCTTGCTCAAGAAGCAGCAGAATCCATGAAAATCACTTCCTATGACTTGAAAAAATTGAATGTGATTGATGGTGTGATTCCAGAGGTAAGAGGGGGAGCGCACAGGGATATCGAGGCCCAGGCTCAAGAAATTGAGAAAATCATTTCCGAATCTTTAGAAACGTTGAGCGCTCTTGAAGTTGAGGAACTATTAGAAAAACGGTTCTTAAAGTACAAAAATATTGGCGATTACACGTATCTTGATTTATAATAGGATGGTTGAAATTAATAAGTCCGTAAAGAATGGTCGCACTTGGGTGCGGCTTTTCGCATCTTAACAGGATGGTAACGCTATCATTGATGAATGGAATGTTGAAGTTTTATTAATTGTATAGACTAGAGGATAGGCTATCCTTATAAAAATAGACGGAGGTTTCGATTCATCTTTGGTTGGGGACAACATAACTAGAAAACTTTTGAGGTGATGAGAATGAAGAAAATCGGAGTACTTACTAGTGGGGGCGACGCTCCAGGAATGAATGCCGCGATTCGTTCAGTCGTTCGTAAAGCAATCTATCATGGTTTAGAAGTCTATGGGATCAAGTATGGTTACCAAGGGTTGATTGATGGTGACATCGAGAAGATGGAGCTTGGTTCTGTTGGGGACATTATTCAGCGAGGAGGTACAAAGCTTTATTCTGCTCGTTGTGAAGAATTCAAAACAGAAGAAGGTCAGCTTAAAGGGATCGAACAAATGAAAAAACATGGTATCGAGGGCTTGATAGCCATCGGTGGTGATGGTACCTTTATGGGGGCAAAAAAAATTACGGAAAAAGGATACCCATGTATTGGTGTACCGGGAACGATTGATAATGATATTCCTGGAACTGATTTCACCATTGGGTTTGACACAGCCCTGAATACTATCATTGATGCCATTGATAAAATCCGTGATACGGCTACATCCCATGAACGTACGTTCATTATCGAAGTCATGGGGCGTGACGCCGGGGATCTTGCACTTTGGGCAGGACTTGCGGACGGAGCTGAAAGTATCATCATTCCAGAAGCTGATGATGAATTTGAAGATATCATCGATCGTTTGAAGCGCGGCCATGATCGTGGCAAGAAGCACAGCATCATCATTGTAGCTGAAGGTGTCGGTAGTGGTGTCGATCTCGGCCGGAAAATTGACGAGGCTGCTGGTTTAGAGTCACGTGTAACCGTTCTTGGTCATACGCAGCGCGGTGGTTCTCCAAGTGCTGCTGACCGTGTACTGGCAAGTCGTCTAGGCGCTTATGCAGTGGACTTATTGTTGAACGGTCATGCTGGTCGTATGGTAGGTATACAGCAGAATAAATTGGTGGACCATGATATTGTAGAAATTTTGAACACCAAGCACAAGATCGACTTTGATATGTATCGTCTTTCCAAAGAACTATCTATATAATGCAAGAGGCACTTGAGGAGGAAATAAAATGTTTAGAAAAACAAAAATCGTTAGTACAATCGGACCTGCTTCTGAGTCTGTAGAAAAATTGACCCAGCTGATTGAAGCAGGGATGAATGTCGCTCGTTTGAATTTCTCACATGGAGATTTTGAAGAGCACGGAGCTAGAATCAACAATATCCGTGAAGCTTCTAAAGCGACAGGAAAGACTGTAGCTATTCTACTTGATACAAAAGGTCCGGAAATTCGTACAGGAACACTAAAAGATGGAGAAGCTTATTTGGAAAAAGGCTCGACGACTTATGTTTCTATGGATGAAATTGAAGGAAATGCCGAACGTTTCTCTGTCACTTATCCTGGATTGATCAATGATGTTCACCCAGGCTCTAAGATCTTGTTGGATGATGGCCTCGTTGAACTTCAAGTAGAAGAAATCGACAAAGAGAAAAATGAGATTAAGACGACTGTATTGAACAATGGCCCATTGAAAAATAAAAAAGGTGTCAACGTTCCAAATGTAAGTGTCAACTTGCCGGGAATTACGGAAAAAGATGCGAAGGATATCGAGTTCGGAATTGAGCAGGGGGTTGACTTCATCGCTGCATCTTTCGTACGTCGTGCATCAGATGTCCTGGAAATCAAAGAACTTCTCGAGAAGCATAACGCCAGTCACATTCAAATCATTCCAAAAATCGAAAACCAAGAAGGTGTCGATAATATCGATGATATCCTTGAAGTCAGTGATGGCTTGATGGTTGCCCGTGGTGACCTTGGTGTCGAAATTCCAGCTGAAGATGTACCACTTGTACAAAAGCGTTTGATTCGTAAGTGTAATGAAGCAGGTAAGCCTGTTATTACAGCTACTCAAATGCTTGACTCTATGCAACGTAACCCACGCCCAACACGTGCAGAAGCGTCTGACGTTGCGAACGCCATCTTTGATGGTACAGATGCTATTATGCTTTCCGGTGAAACAGCAGCGGGAGATTACCCTGTAGAAGCTGTTCAAACCATGCATAACATTGCAAGTAAAACAGAAACAGGCTTAAATCATATGGCCCTATTGCAAGAACGTTCCAAGCATAGCGATATGACAATCACGGATGCGATTAGTCAATCGGTTACTCATACGGCGATTAACTTGAACGCAGCAGCTATCGTTACACCTACAGAAAGTGGACATACGGCTCGCATGATTTCTAAGTATCGTCCAAAAGCCCCGATTGTAGCGATCACTTCTGATGAAGAAGTAAACCGTAAGCTATCTCTCGTTTGGGGAGTTTATGCCGTGATGGGTCCACGTGCTTACTCTACGGATGATATGCTGGACGTGGCTGTTGAGCGCAGTCTTGCCTCCGGTCTTGCCATTCGAGGTGATCGCGTAGTCATCACTGGTGGTGTACCTGTTGGTGAGAGTGGTACGACGAACTTGATGAAAGTCCACGTCATTGGAGATGTCCTCGTTAAAGGACAAGGCGTTGGCCAGAAGAGTGCGTATGGACGTGCCCTCGTTACTAAGAATGCACAAGAAGCCATTGACCGCATCGAGGATGGAGACATCCTTGTCACACAAGGAACGGATCGTGACATGATGCCAGCCATTGAAAAAGCTGCCGGGATCATTACAATGGAAGGTGGACTTACTTCTCACGCAGCAGTTGTGGGACTAAGCCTCGGTATTCCAGTAATTGTTGGGGTTAATGATGCTCTTGAATTGATCAAGGATGGCTCTGATATTACCATTGATAGTTCACGCGGTGATATTTACGAAGGTCACGCAAGCGTATTATAAGATTGAACGGGATGAAACAGACAGAGGAGTATTTACTTCTCTGTCTTTTCTTTTCAATGTATCCTTAAAAAAGGTATAATAGAGGAAATGGAAAGAAGGGAAGATTCTATGTTTCGTTGGTTATTGCTTTTTATTTTAGTGGTTCCCGCATTAGAAATTGGTGTACTCATATGGACTGGAAACATAATCGGGCCAATATGGGTCATTCTTTTAATTATATTGACGGGCGTTTTAGGCGCATGGCTGGCGAAAAAGCAGGGATTAGAAACGATAAGGAACTTCCAACAATCCGTACATTATGGGCAAATGCCTCAAGATACACTTTTGGATGGGGCCTGTATACTTGTCGGTGGAGCTGTATTGCTGACACCCGGCTTCATCACGGATGCAATTGGATTTTTACTGTTGTTCCCGGCAACCAGATTTCCTATCAAACGAGTTATCCGAAATGCGATTCAAAAAGCCATGCGAAAAGGAACGATTACAATATACAGAAAATAAATGCAAACTCAGAGATTCATTTCTCTGAGTTTTTTGCTTTTCTAATACTCATTCCCTCTTTTACAAAAGCTCCCTTTTCTTGAAGACTCAGTTTCGAGACTTTTGTTGAGTGGATGGAGGCTGCGGGTAATAGCTCGCTTTCCGCGGGAGCGCGGTGAGCCTCCTCGGACTGCGTCCTGTGGGGTCTCACCAAGCACTTTTTTCCCGCAGGAGTCTCGCCATTCCCCTCCGCCCCTTTGCCATATAAGTATCTCGAAACCACTTCCGGAATAAGCCGCTTTTATGTCCATGGTAATTGGAGGGGAATGAACTCCTAAGGACGCTATTCTGCATACGAAAAGCTTGTTATAGAGGCTTTATGCTTATAACACCAGGATAGTGGAAGGCACCCTCCCACAGGAAAGGGGTTCGTTTCTCACCTTCATGGAATGGGGTGGTTGGGAAGCTGCGAGACTCCCGTGGGAGAAAGGAGATAGGCGAGATCCCGCAGGACGAAGTCCGAGGAAGCTTGCCACTCCCCCACAGGAAAGCGAGTTGCTTCCCAGCCACCCCTAACGCTCAACACGGCAAACGAACCCCGAAGTCTCGAAATCAAGTCTTCCACAATCCTGCCATATTCTTTAATAACTAGTTGATGAACACCAACGTTTAAGGTTCTTTTCTATAAATAGAAAACTATGGCTGGGTTTTCCCAATGATATATGTCCAAATTTCTTTAGTCACTCCTGTTTTAACTAACGTCTGTATCGTCATGAGTGCAATGGGACTGATCAGCATTCCTAATCCTCCAAATAGTTGAAAACCAAGAAAAAGACTGAGGAGAAGGATGATAGGAGGAACACCGAAATGATCGGCCAACAACTTTGGTTCCAGCGTTTGTCTTGTAAGCATGACCACCATATAGAGGATGGATAAACAGATGGTCATCATAAATTCTCCCGTGAGAAATTGATAAATGATCCACGGGATAAAGATGATGCCTGTTCCTACATAAGGGATGAAATCGACAAGAGCAGCAAGAAATGTTATGGTCAAAGGGTGTGGAGCACCAATGATTAGTAAACCTGTAGCAATGATTGAAGTTGATATCATAACAAGCATGCACTGAGCACGGATTAATCCTTTGATTGTTTGTATAAATTCACCCCGGAAGATGTAAACACGTTCTGACAGTCCTTCGGGAAAAACTTTCATTAAAAACTTCACAATCATATCCCAGTCTTTACATATGAAAAAAGTAGCAAGCAGGGTGATGAAGATAAAGGCGAAAGAAGATGGGAGCTCTGCAAGAAAAAGGCCTGTAGCTTCAAGAGCACTGTTTAATAAAGTGAGGCTTGTCTCACTGAATTTTTCCTGGGCAACCTTAAAATATTCTTCCAATGTTTGTTGCTGATTTACACTTAATTTGTTGGTGAGTGCTTCCCCCTTTGTTAATAGGGGGCTCAGGAAATCCATCGTTCCTTGAGTTAAGTAATTGGCTAGTAGAGAAAAGTGACCAGGAACGCCAGATGCTAAATATTGAATACCCCGAATAATTTCTGCCACTAATAAAGCCAGGAGCCCTCCTGCAAGCCCGCCGAAAATGAACAGGACAAGCAGAATAGCCGCGCCCCTTGGAATTCGCAGGTGATTTTTTAACAAGTGAATAAAGGGTTGGAAGAAGAAAGATAACACGATAGCAAAAATAAATGGCTGCAAGTATATCCAGGAAAAATAAGTAAAAAATATAAAGCTAATAGCAATCATAACTACGAAAATAAAACGCATAGCAACTTGTAATATTTGGTTATCTATATCATCCACCTCCCATTTATGGAAATGAGTTTGAGCTTTGATCAGACAAAGAACCAAAAGTTATCAACGAATGTATAATCCTCATAATTATGTAGGAATATTCGATAAAATCCTGCAAAATTAAACGGTTTCAATTCACATTCTCTTCAGAATACTTTATAATTGTCTGTGGGGTAGTTTTCCTATAAAGGTTAATAAGTAAATAGTAAAGCGTTTTCTTATTGAGAGTATTAAGGAAAAAGGAATTTTTGAAAGGGAGAGATTGTATGTCATCATCAACTAAAGGTCTTGAAGGAATTACAGCAACTGAATCATCCATAAGTTCAATCATCGACGATAAACTGACATATGTCGGATATGATATCGATGACCTGGCCGAAAACTCCAGTTTTGAAGAGGTTGTCTATCTTCTCTGGAATCAAAAGCTACCAAACAAAGAAGAATTGGATGCTTTTAAGGAAGAACTTATTTCAAATATGGACATTCCGACTGAAGTTGTCGATCATCTGAAGTCTTATGATCTATCGACAGTACACCCTATGGCTGCTTTGCGTACAGCTGTTTCCATGCTGGGACTCTATGATCCTGAGTCTGATGTCATGGAAGAGGAAGCGAACAAACGGAAAGCGCTGCGTTTACAAGCAAAAATCCCTACGGTTGTAACTGCATTTGCTCGTATCCGTAAAGGAGAAGAGCCGGTTGCACCTAAAAAAGATTTAAGTTTTGCAGGAAATTTCCTTTATATGCTCAACGGAAAAGACCCGGAAGATTTAGAAGTAGAAGCGTTTAACAAAGCACTTGTCCTTCACGCCGACCACGAGCTGAATGCGTCTACATTTACAGCCCGTGTCTGTGTAGCTACTCTCTCTGATGTGTACTCAGGAGTGACGGCTGCCATTGGAGCTTTGAAAGGCCCATTGCACGGTGGTGCGAATGAACGCGTCATGAAGATGCTGACGGAAATCGGAAGCGTAGAGAACGCGATTCCAGCCATTGAGAAAAAACTAGAAAATAAAGAGAAAATTATGGGTATGGGTCACCGGGTCTATCGTTCAGGAGATCCACGCGCAAAACATTTGAAAGAGATGTCCCGTGAACTGACAGGACTCACAGGTCATTCCAAATACTATGAAATGTCTATTAAAATTGAGGACTATATCAAAGAGAACAAAGGTCTTCCTGCGAACGTGGACTTTTATTCAGCTTCTGTTTATCATAGTCTTGGAATCGATCACGATATTTTCACACCGATCTTTGCCGTTTCCCGTGTGTCCGGCTGGTTGGCGCATATTCTCGAGCAGTACTCCAACAACCGTCTGATTCGTCCACGTGCGGAATACGTAGGACCTAAAGGCCAAAGCTATACACCAATTGAGGATCGATAAGAGTGCAGCCGGTACGCCGGCAGGCCTCCCTTTTTATTCAACTTATTTTAACGTATGATAGAAGAGGATGATCCATCCATATTTCTTACAAAATATTAGGAGGGTTTATTGTGACACAAGCACAAAAAATTACAGTAGAACAAAACGGATCACTAAATGTACCAGAGCGCCCGATCATTCCTTACATTGAAGGAGATGGAATCGGTCCTGATATTTGGGCAGCCGCAAGCCGCGTCATCGAAGCTGCTGTTGATAAAGCATACAATAGTGAGAAATCCATCGAATGGAAGGAAGTCCTTGCAGGTCAGAAAGCCTATGATGAAACAGGTGAGTGGCTTCCAGAAGCAACTCTAGATACAATCAGAGATTACAAGATTGCAATCAAAGGGCCTTTGACGACTCCGATTGGTGGAGGAATTCGTTCGTTGAACGTAGCCCTTCGTCAAGAGCTAGACTTGTTTACATGCCTGCGTCCTGTACGCTACTTCGAAGGTGTACCTTCTCCAGTTAAGCGTCCAGAAGATACGGACATGGCGATCTTCCGTGAAAACACTGAAGATATTTATGCAGGTATCGAATGGCAAAAAGGAACACCAGAAGTGAAGAAAGTAATCGACTTCCTTCAAAATGAAATGGGTGTACATAACATTCGTTTCCCTGAAACTTCCGGGATCGGAATTAAGCCGGTATCCGAAGAAGGTACGAAGCGTTTGGTTCGTGCAGCAATTGATTATGCATTGAACGAAGGACGTAAAAACGTCACGCTCGTACACAAAGGAAACATTATGAAGTTCACAGAAGGCTCCTTCAAAGCATGGGGTTATGAAGTTGCTGAAGAGGAGTATGGTGATAAAGTATTCACTTGGGCAGAATATGACCGCATTGTTGAAAAAGAAGGCAAAGAAGCTGCCAATAAAGCTCAGGATGCAGCAGAGGCTGAAGGTAAGATCATCGTAAAAGATGCCATTGCAGATATCTTCCTTCAACAGATTCTTACTCGTCCGAAAGAGTTCGATGTTGTTGCAACGATGAACCTGAACGGAGACTATATTTCTGATGCACTGGCTGCACAAGTGGGTGGAATTGGAATCGCTCCAGGCGCGAACATCAACTTTGAAACAGGACACGCGATCTTCGAAGCGACACACGGTACAGCTCCGAAGTACGCTGGTCTTGATAAAGTGAATCCATCTTCTGTCATCCTTTCTGGTGTGCTTATGCTTGAACACCTTGGTTGGAGAGAAGCGGCTGACTTAATCACGAAATCTATGGACAAAACCATCGGAAGTAAGGTTGTCACTTATGATTTCGCTCGTATGATGGAAGGCGCAACAGAAGTGAAATGCTCTGAGTTCGGTGATGAACTGATTAAGAATATGGACTAATCAATAAGGGAGAGTGGGTCATGATGGCTATTCGTAGAAACAAAGTATCAGTAATCGGTGCTGGTTTCACTGGTGCTACGACAGCGCTTATGCTCGCACAAAAAGAGCTGGGAGATGTTGTACTCGTTGATGTTCCTGATATGGAAGATCCAACGAAAGGGAAAGCTCTGGACATGTTGGAAGCGAGTCCTGTACAGGGGTTTGATGCCAAGATTACTGGAACTTCTGATTATAAGGATACGAAAGATTCAGACCTTGTCATCATCACTGCGGGTATTGCTCGTAAGCCTGGTATGAGTCGTGATGATCTAGTCAATACAAATTCAAAAATCATGAAGAGTGTGACGAAAGAAATTGTCAAAAACTCTCCGGATTGTTTTATCGTTGTATTGACAAACCCTGTTGATGCCATGACTTATTCTGTATTCCAGGAGGCTGGTTTACCTAAGAATCGTGTCATCGGACAGTCCGGCGTCCTGGATACAGCGCGCTTCCGCACGTTTGTTGCTGAAGAACTTAATGTATCCATCAAAGATGTCACAGGCTTCGTCCTGGGTGGTCACGGTGATGACATGGTGCCACTTACACGGTATTCTTTCGCTGGCGGAATTCCTTTGGAGAAATTAATTTCCAAAGAGCGGTTAAATGCAATTGTTGAGAGAACACGTAAAGGTGGAGGAGAAATCGTCGGCCTTCTTGGAAATGGAAGTGCCTATTATGCACCTGCTGCTTCTTTAGTTCAAATGGCAGAAGCAATCCTGAAAGATCAGCGTCGTATTCTTCCTTCCATTGCTTATTTAGAAGGTGAATATGGATATGATGGGATTTATCTTGGAGTTCCTACAATTCTTGGTGGAAATGGAATTGAAGAGGTCATTGAGCTTGAACTGACAGAAGAAGAAAAACAGCAGTTGGATAAATCGGCGGATTCTGTGAAAAATGTGTTGAATGTATTAAAATAAAGAAGAAGGGATTCGGGGAAAACCCTCGGATCCCTTTTTTAAACAGCAAAGAAAACGTTTACAAGAGGTGATGATATGTTAGGTAAAAAGAGAAAGCTTGGAAAGAAGATCAATGATTTAAAATCCGGCGAAAAATTCACGACTTCTTTTACAGTCGAAGACCGTGATTTACTTATGTATCTAGGCTTGACGAATGATGCAAATCCTTTGTATATCCAACATGATTATGCTTCACAAACTCCTTTTAAACGCCCGGTGGTACCGACAGTTATGGTGTTTGGTATGGTATCTTCTATTGTTTCTATGCATTTGCCTGGTCCAGGTAGCCATATTATTCAGCAGAATCTAGAATACCCTAAACCTGTTTATCATTATGGAGACGTTCGTTTTCACGCTGAAGTAACAGCTATTCACAAAGAAGAACATCAAGTTGAACTTCAAGTGGTAGGATATGATGAAGAAGGTGACGAAGTGGTGAAAGGAACGCTTATCGTTCAACCCCCGTATGAACCTGATTCTATGAATGCGATCTCCTTGGAAAACTTTTATTAAACTAGAAAAAGTAAATTAGCTTTCACACAATTACCACAAGCCGCTTTGACTCCACAGAGACTAGCGGCTTTTTCCCCTCTTTCTATATACCCCCTAAGGATAATCGTTTCATCGGATTCTATTCCCGAGTTTCTTATAAGCGGATGAAGACGAGGTTTTTGTCTATATTAAGATTAAGTAAAAATGGTAAAGATCCGTATTCAAATTGTAAACTTCATTGTATGATGAAAGTAACTTGTAGTAGAGGTGATGGCATTGGAACAAAGAATTTTAATCGTAGATGATGAAGAATCTATTGTAACTTTATTAAAATATAATATTGATCAAGCTGGATATGTGACGGATGTGGCCTATAACGGTACGGATGCTCTTGAAAAAGCATCGCAAAACAATTTTGATTTAATCGTTCTTGATGTCATGCTTCCAGGGATGGATGGTATGGAAGTATGTAAGAAATTAAGGCAAATGCAAGTGAATACCCCTGTCCTCATGTTGACAGCTAAGGACGATGAATTTGATAAGGTTCTTGGTCTTGAACTTGGTGCTGATGACTACCTGACCAAGCCATTCAGTCCTAGAGAGGTCGTAGCTCGAATCAAAGCGATCTTAAGAAGAATGGTTCGCGAAAATGTTGTGAACGATCAAAAGATCATCCAAATTGCTGATCTATCTATTTATCCTGAACAATATGAGGCTACAATTAAGGATAAGCCTTTAACGTTTACGCCAAAAGAATTTGAGCTGCTGCTATACCTTGCTCAAAACTTAGGACGTGTCCTTTCGAGAGACCAACTTTTAAGTGCCGTATGGAATTATGATTTTGCCGGTGACACTCGTATTGTCGATGTCCATGTGAGCCATTTACGTGAGAAAATTGAACCCGAGACGAAAAAGCCAGTGTATATAAAAACGATACGCGGGCTCGGTTATAAAATGGAGGAGCCTAAGTAAATGGCCTCCAATACTAGGCCACTGATGACCTATACGGTTTTAGTGGTCATTGTCATGCTCGGGCTGGGAATCATTCTTGCTCAACTGACCCGCGGCTATTTTATCAACATATTTGAACAGCGTGTAGAGTTAGAAAGTCAATATTTCATCACGTACTTGGATCGATTCACAGAAGATCGGGAAGTAAGTCAGGAAGAGTTATATAACTTTAGTGAACAGTTGAATACTGGCATGATTTTTATATCAGATTCCGGAGAAAGAATAATTGATACGGTTGATGCTGTACCTGTCATAAGTAAAGACGAAAAGCAGGAAGTAATCACAAGGGTTGAAGGTGGAACTTCCCCGATGAATGAAGGGCAAATGCTAGATGAGATCTTCTATTACCCTGTGAATAATAGTGTAGATGATATAAATGGTACACTTATCCTTCTTTCACCTGTTGAAGCCTTGACCAATATTACAAAAAATATTTGGCTATTAATTGGTTTTACGTTACTTCTTGGACTTTTAGTCATTTTTGTGATCGGGTTTAACGTGTTCTCTAAATATATCCGTCCAATTCGATCCGCCGCTAATGTCGCTACAGAACTTGCGAAAGGAAATTATAAAGCAAGAACTTATGAAGGGCATTTTGGGGAAGCAGGGCAATTAAGCCAGTCGATTAATATTCTGGCTAGGAATCTGCAGGAGATGACGAGTACAAAGGGCATGCAGGAGAATCAATTAGAAGCGGTTATTAATAATATGGGGAATGGGTTAGTACTGATTGATGAAAAAGGGTATATTCTTCTTTTGAATCGTGCGTTCTTAGAAACGTTTAAAGGAGAGCAAAACGATTTTATCGGTCATTTATATCACGATGCGATCCCTTATACTACCATTCACGAAACCGTACAGAAGATTTATATGTTTGAAGAAACGGTGAGCGAAACGTTTGTGCTGCCTGTTAATATTGACCGGAAACACTTGGAAGTGACCGGTGCTCCCATTTTCAGTGAAGACCGGAAATGGAGAGGTGTCGTTTTGGTTTTCCATGATATATCAGAACTGAAGCAATTGGAGCAAATGAGAAAAGACTTTGTAGCTAACGTATCCCATGAATTGAAAACTCCTATTACTTCCATTCGCGGCTTTTCAGAAACATTGCTTGACGGGGCTATGAAAGATGAAAAGATGCTCGAACAGTTTTTACAAATTATCTTGAAAGAAAGTGGCCGGTTGCAATCCTTGATTCAAGATCTTTTGGAATTGTCCAAACTTGAAAGGGATGACTTCCTTTTAAATGTTGAACAGGTCGAAGTCCAACGGTTATTGAATGACTTACTGCCAATCGTGGAACAACATGCCGAACAAAAACAAGTGAAGCTCCATGCTTCTATAAAAGGTAATACAATGATCCAGGGGGATTCCAGCCGCTTGAAGCAAGTGTTTATGAACTTGCTTACAAATGCCATTAATTACTCCGGTGATGAAGGGGAAGTTACATTAGAATTTCAGGAATCGGAAAATTATGTAACGATTAAAATTACCGATAATGGCGTGGGGATACCCGAGGAAGAAATATCACGGATCTTTGAAAGGTTCTATCGTGTGGATAAAGCGAGAAGCAGGAATTCAGGAGGCACAGGTCTCGGTCTTGCTATTGTAAAACATATTGTAGAAGCTCATGAAGGGACCATTCGTGTGGAAAGTGAAGTGGATGTCGGCACGGCGTTTTATGTTGAGATTCCAAAGAAGTTTACGGAAAATTAATATTTCATTAAATTAAGGTTAACAATACTTCGATAGAATACCTTTGAAACCCTTTCATCCAAGGTGTTTTCTCTTTTTGGCAGAAGCTTCCCTCGCTTCTGCCTTTTTTTGTTTCTACTTAGTTATAATCCTGTAAAAATACACCTGCATCTTTCCTATTCAAAATTCAATTCTTTAATCAATGTTCCGCTATATGGCAGGATTGTGTAAGACTTGATTTCGAGACTTTTGTGGAGTTTAGGGGCTCTGGGAAAGCGAGCCATTCCCCGTAGCCCCCATCCACTCAACAAAAGTCTCGAAACTGAGTCATAAAGAATAAGGAGATTTAATGGAGATATGGAATAGAGGTTACTTTTTTGAAACCTTTTTGTTACATAATCGTAATTATATTATTCATAAAAGATAAAGGGGAAGTCGATATGAGTCTTAAACAATTTTACAAATGGACAGGCCTTGTCGCAGTGGGTGTGTTGTTGCTCATTGCCCTTCTTACGACATGGTATACCGTGGATGAATCGGAACAGGCCGTGGTGCTTACGTTCGGGAAAGCTGAAGACGGCATAACAGAACCAGGGTTGCATTTCAAAATGCCATGGCCGATTCAAGAAGTAGAGAAAATGTCGAAAGAAACGTTCAGCTTGGATTTCGGTTTCGATGACAGCGGAGAAGAAACGGATAAAGTAACGATGATTACAGGGGACGATATGATTTTACAGGCAGATCTCGTCGTCCAATGGAAGATTACGGATCCAGCTGCTTACTTGTTTGCCTCGGAGAAACCTGAACAGGTTTTATTTAATGCTACATCTTCTTCACTTAGAGGTGTCATTGGAAGTAGTGAAATTGATGAAGCTCTAACATCTGGTAAAGCTGAAATTGAAAATGAAGTGAGAGAAGGGTTAGTCAGTTTAATTGATAGCTATGAAATTGGTGTATCCATTATAGATGTTCGTCTGCAGGAGGTCGATCTTCCCAATAAGGAAGTACGCTCTGCGTTTACAAAGGTGACAGATGCTAGGGAACAGAAACAAAGTAAAGTGAACGAAGCGGAAAAGTATGCTAACCAGAAGCGGGAGGAAGCGCTTGGGGAAAAGGATGCGATAATTCAACGGGCGGAAGGTTCAAAAGTAGAGAGAATTCAACAGGCGACCGGTGGTGTTTCCAGTTTCAATGCCTTACTTGAGGAATATCAGGGCAATGAAACAATAACGCGTGAGCGTCTTGTGATGGAGACGCTGGAAGAAGTGCTGCCAGAAGCCAATGTGTACATCATGAATGATGATGGAAACACAATGAAGTATCTGCCATTGAATCAAGGGACGGTTCAAAATGTGGTACCTCCTAGTTCGACGGAGGATGAGGAGAGTGAAGAATCATGAGTGAAGAAATTTTCAATGAAAATGAAAAACAAAAAAAGGACCTCAAAAAGTACGTGAAAGCCGGGGTCACATTACTTGTTATTATAGGAATCCTTCTTATAGGTATAAATTCAATCGTGATTGCTAAAGAGGGGGAGTATAAGGTAGTCCGTCAATTTGGGGATGTTGTTAAAATTCACGAAGAACCGGGTCTTAAGTTCAAGATCCCATTAGTACAAGAAGTTTCCACCCTATCTAAAAAGAAAATGGTCTACGATGTAGATGAAAAAGAGATCACCACATTGGATAAAAAACGGATGATTATCGATAATTATGCGATATGGAGCATCACTGACCCAGAAAATATGATTGCTAACGCCCGTACCGAAATGAATGCTGAAGCGAGAATGGGAGAGTTTATATTCTCTATTGTCCGATCTGAATTAGGGAAGATGAATTTCTCTGAGATTATTAATGAAGAAGAGAGTTCAAGAGGAGTATTGAATGAAGAAATTACAGCCAAAGTGAACGAATACTTACAAAGAGATAATTACGGTATTGTTGTAGATGATGTGCGAATTAAGCGTTCTGACCTGCCGGAAGCGAATGAAGAAGCAGTTTTTAATCAAATGATTACAGACCGTGAGAAAATTGCTCAACAGTATTTGTCAGAAGGGGAAGCGGATAAGAGTAGAATTCGTGCAGAAGTGGATCGAGAAGTACAAGAAATGCTGTCCACAGCTCGAGCAAATGCTGAAAAAATCCGGGCAGAGGGCGAACAGGAAGCGGCCCAGATATACAACAATGCCTTTTCTCAAGATCCAGAGTTCTACCAACTCTATCGTACATTAGAATCCTATAAAAAGACGATCGATGGTGAGACGACGATTATTCTCCCTCAGGATTCTCCTTATGCCGAATTGCTTTTAGGTTATTTCGAATAACAGATAAGGCACGCCTTTTTCCTCTCTACTATAAACATGGTAGAATGATGAAAAAGGCGTTTTTTATCGAGCAATGGTATCTCAAGCATACATTGATTCATTAAACCAACGAAGACTAAGGAAAAGAAATAGACGAAGATCCTCCTATGAGTATCTTCTATAACGAGGAGTGGGCCAATGGCTGAAAAAGTTGTATTAATTGATGGGAATAGTATTGCGTACCGGGCATTCTTTGCACTGCCCCTGTTAAATAATGATAAAGGGGTGTACACGAACGCCGTGTATGGTTTTACAACCATGTTGTTGAAAATTCTTGAAGAGGATCAACCGGATCATTTGCTCGTTGCATTTGATGCTGGTAAAACGACGTTCCGTCATAAAACATACGAGGATTATAAGGGTGGTCGCCAGAAAACTCCTTCTGAACTATCTGAACAGTTCCCTGTGCTCAAGGAGCTTCTGGACGCGTTTGAAGTCAATTATTATCAGCTTGAAAATTACGAAGCGGACGATATCATCGGCACCCTTGCTACTCAGGCGGGCGAAAAAGGTTTAGAAGTGAAGGTGATTTCAGGGGACAAGGACCTCCTTCAACTAGTGAATGAGCAAATCACTGTGAGCCTGACGAAAAAAGGGATTACCAATGTTGATACATACACCCCTTCTTTCTTAATGGAAAAGATGGAAGTCCGAGCGGATCAAATCATTGACCTGAAGGCACTCATGGGAGATAGTTCTGATAATATTCCAGGTGTACCTGGGGTTGGGGAGAAAACGGCGGTAAAACTGTTGAAGCAATTTGACACGCTTGAAAACCTCTATGAGAATTTAAATAATGTGAGTGGTAAGAAGTTGAAAGAAAAACTGGAGACGAATAAGGAAGAGGCATTGATGAGTCAGCAGCTTGTGACCATCGAGCGTGCAGCGCCGATTGAAATCAGCCTATCTGATATCGGATACTCCGGTTATCAATCCCAAAAAGTGAGTGAGTTTTTTAAAGACCTTGGATTCCAATCTTTGCTTTCCCGTGTGCAAGAAGGCGGTACGGAATCTGAGGAAGCTCAGGAACTTCCAGAGATTGATGTAGAAGTGGTGCAGGAAATAACGGCAGATCTTTTTACAGGGAAAGAATCGGTAGTGGTCGAGATGCTTTACGATAATTACCATACGGCACCAGTGGAAGGCATTGCTATTGTAAATGACCAAAGAAAGTTCGTCCTTTCCATGGAAGATGCCAAAAAATCAGATGCGTTTCAAACATGGGCGGAAAGTGCAGAGAATGAAAAATGGGTGTTTGATGCGAAACGGACGTGTGTCGCTCTTTTACGTCATGGTATTGAAATGAAAGGAATCACGTTCGATTTATTGCTCGCTTCTTATTTGATTAACCCTGCTGAAAATAACCATGATATTCCTGCGATTGGCCACCGTTTAGGTGAAACAGCCGTTAAATATGATGAAGAAGTGTATGGAAAAGGCGCAAAAATGAAGCGGCCAGATGATGATCATGAGTTCCATGAGCACATTGGAAGAAAAGCATCTCTTCTTTATGACATGAAAGAGGATATGGAAAAGAAATTGAAAGATAATGAACAATATCAACTGTTCAGAGAACTTGAAATGCCGTTAGCGCTTATTCTTGGCCGGATGGAGCACCGCGGAGTTTGTGTGGATGTCCAGAGGTTGGAGAATATGGGACAAGAACTAGAAGAACGTTTGAATAAGGTCGAACAGGAGATTTACGAACTCGCTGGTGAAAACTTCAACTTAAATTCACCTAAACAACTAGGTCCGATTCTATTTGAAAAGCTGGAACTTCCTGTTATTAAAAAGACAAAGACCGGCTATTCCACGTCTGCGGACGTCTTAGAGCAATTGGAGGATCAACATGAGATCATTCCTAAAATTCTTCTTAACCGTCAGCTTCGAAAACTGAAGTCGACTTATATTGAAGGTCTTCTTAAGGTGGTTCATGAGGATACCGGAAAAATTCATACACGCTTTAACCAAGCTCTGACACAAACCGGTCGATTAAGTTCTACGGACCCTAACTTGCAAAATATTCCGATTCGCCTTGAAGAAGGGCGTAAAATAAGACAGGCCTTTATCCCTTCCCAAAAAGAGTGGGTCATGTTTGCCAGTGATTATTCACAAATTGAACTTCGTGTCCTCGCGCATATTGCTCAGGATGAAAAGCTTATGCAGGCATTTAAAGAAGGCGAAGATATCCATACCCAAACAGCAAGTGAAGTTTTCGGTGTATCGAGAAGCGATGTGACAAGTGAAATGAGAAGACAGGCGAAGGCAGTTAATTTCGGAATCGTATACGGAATCAGTGATTATGGACTGTCCCAAAGCCTTGGTATTACGAGAAAAGAAGCACAAGCTTTTATTGATAAATATTTTGAAAGCTATCCTGGAGTCAAGTCATATATGGATGAAACGGTAAGGGAAGCGAAAGAAACAGGGTATGTTTCAACATTTATGAACCGTAGACGATACCTTCCTGATATTAAGAGTCGGAATTTTAATAAACGCAGCTTTGCCGAGCGGACGGCGATGAATACACCGATTCAGGGAAGCGCAGCCGATATTATTAAAAAAGCGATGATCGACCTCGAAGAAAGACTTCAAGAAGAGAAAATGGAAGCCAAAGTCCTGCTGCAAGTGCATGACGAATTGATCATCGAAGCACCAAAAGAAGAAGTGAAGCAGTTAGAAGAGATTGTATCATCTGTCATGGAAAATACCGTAGATTTAGATGTCCCTCTAAAGGTCGATTCTTCATACGGGGACACATGGTATGATGCAAAGTAAGAGGAGAATGAAAAGATGCCAGAGTTACCTGAAGTAGAAACAGTCAGGAAAACATTGAAACACCTCGCTTTAGGAAAAGAGATTGAAAAGGTATCCGTGTTCTGGGGGAATATCATTAAACAACCTCAAGACCCTAAAGAGTTTGAGCAGTTATTGGTTGGCCAGACCATTCAAGATATCGATCGGAAAGGGAAGTTTCTAATCTTCCATATGGACGACATTGCACTCGTCTCCCATTTGCGCATGGAAGGAAAGTTTGGTGTTTATGAGGGTGCGACTGAAAAGCCGAAGCATACACATGTGATCTTTCACTTTACCGATGGAACAGAACTTCGATATAACGATGTGCGTAAATTCGGGACGATGCATGCTTTTCCAAAAGGAATGGAGCTTGAAAATAAACCACTTATTCAATTAGGACCTGATCCATTCAATGAAGCTTTCACCGTGGATTATTTCTATAAGAGGCTGAAGAAAACGTCTAGGAATATAAAAGCTGTCTTGCTTGACCAATCGATTGTAGCTGGGCTGGGAAATATTTATGTAGACGAAGCCCTCTTCAGGGCAGGCATTCATCCTGAAAGAATCGCTAATACTTTGATAAAAGCCGAGGTTGAAAAGCTTCGTGAAGCGAGTATTTTCATTATCCTTGAGGCTATTGACCAGGGCGGAACGACAATTCGTTCTTACTTAAATAGTCAGGGGGAAATTGGGATGTTTCAGCAGAAGCTCCGTGTTTATGGAAAGCAGGATACGGAATGCGTTCAATGTGGCACTCCGATTAAGAAGTTGAAGGTCAGCGGAAGAGGGACTCACATTTGTCCTAAGTGTCAACCTTTACACACTACTAGGTAAACCCCCATATACTATCCCACAGCTTAAGATATGAAGGTGTGGGATGCATGGGGATTGCCATGTTCATTTTTTTATTCGTTACAGCAGTCAGCATCGATAGCTTTGGAATCGGCTGCGTATTAGGTTTGAAAAAGGTCGGCCTTACATTAAGAGGTGTCTTTTTAATTGCGGGTGTCTCCGGTTGTATGTTTCTGTTGTCTTCCTATTTTGGTCATTTACTGGCAGCGGTGGTGGCAGCAGAAGACGCCGAACGCGTCGGGGCACTTGCGTTAATCGGAATCGGTATCTATTTCTTATGGCAGTTTTTTAAGAAAGAGAAGGATAGTGAAGAAAAGAAGGAGCCGTGGCTTAACCCGGCAAAAGTATTGAACGACCCCTTAGCGGCGGATGTGGACCACTCTGGTGGCATCCGCGGAAAAGAAGTATGGCTGCTTGGAGCCGCACTATCCCTCGATACCATTGGAGCTGGAATCAGTGGAGCTCTCATCGGAATTCCTATTTTATTTACAGCGGTTATGATTACCGTAGCGACTTTCTGCATGCTTGGATGTGGGATTTTGAGCGGCTCCAAGCTTAGTGATAAAGCGGAAAGTTTGTCCATTTTACCTGGAGTGTTACTCATCATTATCGGCTTGATCAAGTTGTCTTAAGGAGGTGTCAGGATGACTTTAGTCATTGGATTAACAGGAAGTATTGCAAGTGGAAAAAGTACCGTAGCTAAGATGTTCAAGGATATGGATATACCTGTCATTGATGCTGATCAAATATCAAGGGATGTCGTGCAACCTGGAGAACCTGCGTATCAAGAAATTGTAGAAACCTTTGGAGAACAGGTGCTTGAAGAAGGCGGGGATCTGGATCGTAAAAAGCTCGGCAAGGTCGTCTTTGCTGACGAGACAAAGCGAAAACAATTGAATGGCATTGTCCACCCTAAAGTAAGGGAAGAGATGATCAGGCGGCGCGAGCAGTATAAGCAGCAACAATATCAAGCGGTCGTCCTGGATATTCCATTGCTGTTCGAAAGCAACTTAACAGATTACGTTGAAAAGATCCTTGTTGTGTATGTGGATGAAAAAACACAATTGGAACGCTTGATGGAAAGAGATCAGTCGGGACGAGAGGATGCTGAAGAGCGGATCCGTGCGCAGATCCCTGTGAAAAAGAAAGCAGAAATGGCGGATGCGGTCATTGATAATACCGGAACGGTTGAGGGAAGTTTACAGCAATTAAATGACATACTTCACGGTTGGGACATCGTATAATAACACGTCTGGGTAGACGTGTTATTTTTTGTGGAAAGTTTTTGTTCTGTATGTAAAACCGCTTACAATATGTTATACTAATCTAGGAATTACAGAGTAAAAGTATATCATATATAGGGGGCTGGAACAGCATGGGGAAAACAAAGATTGCAATTAATGGTTTGGGAAGAATTGGTCGCATGGTATTTAGAAAGGCTGTGGCGGATGAATCTATGGATTTGGTAGCCGTTAATGCAAGTTATCCAGCTGAAACAATTGCTCACATGATTAAATACGACAGTGTCCACGGGCGTTTTCAAGGTGAGGTCAATGTCGTTGATGGGGACTTAGTCGTCAATCGGAAAAAAGTGAAGCTGTGTTCAACTAGGAACCCATTGGAGCTGCCATGGGACGAACTGGATATCGATATTGTAATTGAAGCAACAGGCAAGTTTAAAACGAAAGAAGAAGCAGGTCTTCATTTAGAATCTGGAGCTAAAAAAGTCATCATTACAGCACCTGGAAAACAAGTGGATGCGACGATTGTGATGGGTGTTAATGAAGAAACATATATGCCGGACAGTCACGATGTCATCTCAAATGCTTCCTGCACAACTAACTGTCTTGCCCCTGTAGTAAAAGTGTTGGAGGATGAATTTGGCATTGAAAATGGATTGATGACAACCGTCCATGCCTTTACCAATGATCAGAAGAATTTAGATAACCCACATAAAGACTTACGTAGGGCACGCGGGTGTACTCAATCGATCATCCCTACATCTACAGGAGCAGCTAAAGCCTTAGGGGAAGTGATCCCGACTCTTCAAGGGAAATTGAATGGTATGGCTTTGCGCGTACCGACTCCGAATGTATCTCTTGTTGATCTTGTCGTCGATTTAAAAAGGGAAGTGACGGCAGATGAAGTGAATGAGACCTTTGCGAAAATGGCTGAGGGTGGAATGAAAGGAATATTGGAATACAGTGAAGAGCCACTCGTTTCCATCGATTACACGACTTCCTCATCCTCAGCGATCATAGATGGGTTGTCTACACAAGTCATTGATGACCGTAAAGTAAAAGTACTGGCATGGTATGATAATGAGTGGGGATATTCCTGCCGTGTGGTAGACCTTGCTAAGTATGTCGGTAACATGATGAAACAAGAAAAAGAGGCCCGAGTGTCATAAACAACTCGAATCCTGTTGTATCTGAGTCCCCAGGGGGCGGCAAGAAGTGTTGTCCAAAAGCCAGTAAAATATTTCTTGCAAATTAGGGGTAAACCATATATACTTTCTCTTGAACTTCTGAATTTCATATAAATTCATGTCTACTCAAAGGGTTAGGACCTCTCAGGACTAACTTTCCCCCGTGGTAGTTCATGGCTGTTATTTCAGAGGTATTGAAGAGTGAATGTACAAAGGGGGATCCTTAATATGGATACAATGGGAAGACACGTAATTGCTGAATTATGGAATTGTAATGAAGAAAAATTGAACGATATGTCGTATATAGAACAAGTCTTTGTAGATGCTGCTCTTAAAGCTGGTGCGGAAGTACGAGAAGTCGCGTTTCATAAATTCGCCCCCCACGGAGTTAGTGGAGTGGTCATCATTTCTGAATCGCACTTGACGATTCATAGTTTTCCAGAACATGGCTATGCAAGTATTGATGTTTATACATGCGGAGATCGCATTGATCCTAATGTCGCCGCTCAGTACATCGTTGATGCACTAGAAGCGGGGAAAAATGAAACGGTAGAAGTACCAAGAGGAATGGGACCTGTAGAAGTACAGCAGTCTCGCGCTCTATAATAGGAAGAAGCCACGCAACTCCAAACGCGTGGCTTCTTTTTCATTATAAAACTCAAAGCCCATTTTTTCTTAATTACTCAGTTATTAAAGTAAATGGCAGTATTCTTGAAGATTCGATTTCGAGACTTTTGTTGAGTGGATGGGGGCTGCGGGGGATGGCTCGCTTTCCGCGGGAGCGCGATGAGCCTCCTCGGACTGCGTCCTGCGGGGTCTCACCTAGCACTCTTTTCCCGCAGGAGTCTCCCCATTCCCCTCCGCCCCTTTGCCATGGAAGGTTCTCGAAACCACTTCTGGAAAATCAGCTTGTATGATTGAGGGAAAGGGATAATATAAACCTCTCCACAGCGGGCATTCAGAACGTAAAAGCTTGATCCAGAGCGCTTTATGCCTACTTAGGTGAGAAGAGTGGGAGACACTTCCTCTCGGTATAGGGGTTCGTATCTCCCTTACATCGAATGGGGTGGTTGGGAAGCTGCGAGACTCCCGTGGGAGAAAGGAGATAGGCGAGATCCCGCAGGACGTAGTCCGAGGAAGCTCGCCACTCCCCCACAGGAAAGCGAGTAGCTTCCCAACCACCCCTGACTCCCATTTTGGCAAACGAAGCCCGGAAATATCTCGAAATTGAGTCTTCCACAATCGGGATCTTATGCGGAATATTGGACTGGGGGGGATTAGGGACCCATTGGTTTCAATAATCATTTCTTATTTTCCTAAGTCATGTTAATATAAAGGGAGATAATGTCGAATGAAATTGAAGGGGTTAGGTAAGTGAAAGCATTTATTTCCAGGTATTTCAGCAAACATTCAGAAACGAGTGAAGAGCATAAGGATTCTGCGCTTGTCACACACTATTATAAAGCAAAACATGATGATCTCTTCCGCGCTGTGGAAGGACTTTTTTCGTCACCTTCAGAAATTGTAGCAAGTTCTAAGGAACGTGGAGAACTGACCGTCAAATATAAAGGCAATAGACGCGCGTTTATAGTGGCGACGATCATCATGGTCCGTCCTTTTCGAACAGCCGTTGACTTTTCTGTCACAACGGACTCAGGAGGACCTGTTGATTTTGGGTACAGCCGGAATCTAATCGTTCAGCTTTATCAAAAATTGGACAGTCAGTTCACAACGGTGGATCCTTCCTGAATACTGCCGAAAAGAAGATGATGTGGAGTTGATCATACGTGAAGTGCCCGAATTGCCACTATAAAAGTACAAAAGTCCTTGATTCCAGGCCAATCGAAGAAGGACAGGCGATCAGACGACGTAGAGAGTGCGAACAATGCCAATTCAGGTTCACAACTTTTGAACGGATAGAAGAAGTTCCGCTGATCGTTGTGAAAAAAGAAGGCACAAGAGAAGAGTTCAGCCGTGAAAAATTGATGCGTGGACTGATTCGAGCTTGTGAAAAGAGACCGGTGGCCGTGGAGGAACTGGAACGAGTGACCATGGATATCGAGAAGGAATTAAGAAATCGTGGCGTTTCTGAAGTCATGAGTGAAGATATCGGTGAAATGGTGATGGAGCGTCTGTCTGACATTGATGAAGTTGCTTATGTTCGTTTTGCTTCTGTATATCGACAGTTCAAGGACATCAATGTTTTCATCGACGAATTAAAGGAATTAATTAAACATGAAGACAATGAATGAGCCTGTTCCGGCTCATTTTCTTTTTCTAGGATTACAGTTTTAGGGGCCATTTTTGTTTGAGATATGAAAAGAATCTTGGTTTCCTGTTTGAAATAGAATGAATAAGCTTTAACGATTGAAGGAGGTGGAGGCGGTGAGTTACTCTATTGGCAAACTTCTCCCTGTAGACGGTTTTAAAATTATTCGTAATGGAGAGTTGCCTCGAAGTTTTCATCGTTCCTTGTCACATTTATACCAGCCGATTGTAGGGAGGTTGGCGGTCTCGCTTTATCATGTCCTTATATCAGAATCGGATATGGTTGAAGGGGATCAGGTACAGTCTCACCATACATTGATGTCTTACCTTTCTGCCCCTTTGGACAAAATTTATGAGGCGAGGGGGAAACTGGAGGCTATCGGACTATTACGGACGTTCCGCTCAATTGAGGAAGATCAACAGGCGGTATATCTTTACTCTGTGCGCCCTCCTTTTTCTCCTGAAGAGTTCTTTCTTGATGATATGCTCTCTTTGCTGCTGCATTATGAGTTGGGTAAGGAAAAGTATGAGCGCTTACAAAGCCGTTTGTTGAACGCCAGACAAACGCTTGATGGTTTTACTGAAATTACCGCGACTTTTGATGAAGTCTTCCATAACAAAATGATTGAAACTGTCCAAAGAGAAACTGAAACCATTGCAAAGCAGCAGAATCATCAACCAGAATCCAGAGGGCCGGTAGCATCCATGGATCGAGTGGACTTTCACTGGCTGAACCATGCATTAAAAAAGCGAATGTATCCATCAGAACAAATATTAAATGGGCGCAACAAGAAGTTGATTGTTCAATTGGCGACGTTGTATGATCTTTCAAACACTGAGCTGGAAAAAGCGGTCACCTGGGCCATTGATGAAAATCATTACTTAGTGGAAGAAGAGTTGAAGGCAGCTTGTCATGATTTTATGAAGGAACAAAAGAATGACAGACAGAGAGATTCAGCTCTAGATCGCAGAGAGAAAATGAAAGTGGAAAACACGTCAACAAATGGGACAAAAGAGGATCAGTTCATTCAAATGCTTGAGGAAATCTCTCCTAGGGAATTGCTTGAAGATGTATCCAATGGTAACCGTGCGTCTGAACAAGATTTGAAAATGATTCGTGACGTGATGACAGAACAAGGAATTGAACCAGGGGTCATGAATGTACTCGTGCATTACGTCCTATTAAAAACCGATATGAAATTGTCGAAGCCTTACCTTGAGAAAATCGCAAGTCACTGGGCGAGAAAAAATGTAACGACCGTGAGACAAGCGATGAACCTCGCCAAGGCCGAGCATCAGAAATACCAGCAATGGGGAAAACAGAAGTCTCAAAAGCGTAAAAACCAAAAAGAAGAAGTCATCCCAGCCTGGTTCAAACAACAAGAGGCTCCTCAGCACGAGAAACATGAAAAGCAAGAAGGATCACAAGTTAATACGGATGATATAGCGGCAAGGATAAAAAGATTGACGAACAAAGGTAATTAAAAGGGGGGATAACAATGGAACCTATTCAACAATCATTAAATAAATGGATGCGTAACAACGAGCAGTTTCAAAAACGAATGAACCATATGAAAGCAGAAGTTATGGAAGCCTCGGAAGTTAAAAAGTTGATGCAGGAGCATGAAGAGTTAACGGAAGAAGCGATAGAGAAACAGTTGATTAAACTCTATGAATACCGTACTCAGTCAAAAAACTGTGAGAAATGCCCAACACGTGAAGAGTGTATCAATATCCTTCCCGGTTACGTTCCAAGAGTAGAAGTGGAAGGTTCTGATGTGAAGTTGATTTATGATAAATGTCGCCGTCAACGGAAACATGAACAGCAGGAAGAGCAAAAATCTTTAGTGAGAAGTCTCCATATGCCACGTGAAATCCTTGAGGCTTCATTAGAACGAATGGATCTTCAAGACCCGGATCGGGGAGCTGCCGTGGAACGAACTGTCCAATATATTGAAGGTCTTAATGATGAACTGCCAAGTAAGGGGTTGTACTTTCATGGCCCGTTTGGTGTGGGGAAAACTTATTTCCTGGGAGCTATCGCGAATGAACTAAGTTCAAAAAATATCCCTTCTATGGTCATCTATATGCCGGAATTTGTAAGAGAAATTAAAGCATCAATCAAAGACGATTCCATGAATGAAAAGATTGAAGCATTCAAAGAAATTCCTGTACTCATGCTTGATGATATAGGTGCAGAATCTCAATCTGCGTGGTTTAGAGATGAGGTACTCGGAAGTATTCTCCACTACCGAATGATGGAAAGACTTCCGGTTTTCTTCACTTCTAACTACAATTTGAACGAGTTGGAGAAAGTGTTGATGACGAGTAATCGCGGAGATGTAGAACAAGTAAAAGCAAAAAGAATTACAGAGCGGATCCGCCAACTGAGTGAAGGGGTCCACGTGAATGGGCGGAATAGACGAGGATAACGATTACAAAACGGAAGACAATAGCATGATTCCCTCTCTTGTCACATAAATATAACAGGGAACAGCCAACTTTATGTCATAGGTGCGTCATCTTTTAATGGCTGATTTTCAGGGCTGGCCCCTGAGGTCTTCCATTGAACATAGAAGTTGAGTGAAGTCGGGACGAGGGGGAATTTTGGTGTTTTGCATTCATTTTTCTAATCGTACGGAAGCGATCCTATTCTATAATGCGATTGTCTCGGAACAAAAACTTTGGATTTTCAAGGAACACAAAGACGGGTTTGATGTGAAGTTGATGAATGCTTCATTGAGTGGAGCGGCTTATGTTGAGGCGATTCGGGCCTTTTTACAAGTCATCCGGAAAAGGAAAATGCTCGGATGGATGGAAGGCGTTTTGAAACATCGGTACTATTATGAGGACGCACAAGAAGTTCAACGAATGCTTGAAATTGGACAAGACTTCGAAGATAAACCACCCGCGGGACTCCAGCTTCCACCGATTTACCACTATTTACGCGCTTTTATTCAGGATTATTTGATCGCCAGAAGTTATGTGGAATTTGATGAACTCAGTGCTGCTTGTTTGCAATCCGTCCATGAATCGCTTATTGAATACACAGGGAAAATCATTGATGAATATAAACAAGAAGAGTCCTATCAACTGTTGGTGGATTCATGGCGTCACCGTGTCCATCATAAAGACACAGGCGTGCAGTTGCTTCATCTGCTTGATGATGGTCGTTTAATCTACTACCATGATGAAGGAAACTCGATTAGTGAATCGGAAACAAGGTTGTACATGAAGCAATATCCGGATGATTGTATTGCTCATCTGCCGATTGAATGGCCGGTTACACCAGCTCTTGCTCATGCACCTGATGAGTTGATCATCTATTCGGATGAAACGGACCATTCAAACTTAGAGTTATTGATGAATATATTTGAAGAAAAAGCTTCATGGAGGCCTAAATCACAATTTCCATTCAAAATGGGTTGATTTCCTTTTCCTAAATGGATATAATAACGTACATATCTAAACAACGGCTTGGAAAAGGACACGAACATAAAGTGACGCAAGACCAGAGAGAGGAGCCATCGGCTGGAAGCTCCTTGTTGACGGCTTTAATGTTTACCACCTTGGAGCTCTGTCTGTGAACATGCGATTAGTAATAGACAGCGTCTGATCCGCGTTAAGGAGAATGAAGCCGCATCGTCTTACTTTGCGGGAATTTGGGTGGAACCACGAGTGATAACGCTCGTCCCTTAGCTTATATGCTGAGGGACGGGCGTTTTTTATATTTATTTTAGATAAAGGAGTGTTAAACATGTCGAATGCGATTCAAATCAAATTTCCAGACGGTAACATTAAGGAGTTTGAGAGAGGTACGACAGGTGAAGAAATCGCACAATCGATCTCCCCTGGCTTAAAAAAACAAGCCCTGGCGATCAAATTAGACGGCGAACCTTATGATTTAAGAAGACCGATTGAACAAGATGGTGGGATTGAAATCTTGACATATAAAAACCCAGAAGGTCTGGAAGTGGTCCGCCACTCTTCCGCTCATTTGATGGCGCAGGCGATTAAACGTCTATATGGCAATGTGAAGCTTGGTGTCGGTCCAGTGATCGAAAACGGATTTTATTATGATATCGACATGGAAGAGTCCCTTACACCTGAGGACCTTCCGAAGATCGAAAAAGAAATGCAGCGCATCGTCGATGAGAATTTAGAAATCGAACGCATCGAGCTTTCACGTGAAGAAGCGATTGAAAAGTATAAAGAGATCGGTGACGATTTGAAACTTGAGCTGATCGAAGCGATCCCTGAAGGGGAACAAGTGACAATTTATCAGCAGGGGGAATTTTTCGATCTTTGCCGCGGGGTTCATGTTCCGCAAACAAGTAAAATCAAAGTCTTCAAGCTGTTAAGCATTTCTGGTGCATACTGGCGTGGAGACAGCGATAATCAAATGCTGCAGCGTATTTATGGTACAGCTTTTGAAAAGAAAGCTCATCTTGATGAGTACCTGCAAATGCTTGAAGAAGCAAAAGAAAGAGATCATCGTAAGTTAGGAAAAGAACTCGACATTTTTACAGTCAATCAAAAGGTTGGGCAAGGGTTGCCGATGTGGCTTCCGAAAGGAGCTACAATTCGTCGTACAATTGAACGATACATTGTAGATACAGAGGAACGTCTTGGGTATGATCACGTTTACACACCTGTTCTTGGAAGTGTAGATTTGTATAAAACAAGTGGACACTGGGATCATTATCAGGATGACATGTTCCCAACAATGGAAATGGATAATGAAGACCTCGTCCTTCGCCCAATGAACTGTCCACACCATATGATGATTTACAAAAATCAATTGCACAGCTACCGTAATCTTCCCGTACGTATTGCCGAGCTCGGCATGATGCACCGCTACGAAATGTCCGGCGCACTTGCAGGATTGCAGCGTGTACGTGCGATGACATTGAATGACGCCCACATCTTCGCTCGTCCAGATCAATTGAAGGATGAATTCAAACGTGTGGTTCGTCTTGTGCAGGAAGTGTATCGTGACTTTGGGATCAATGATTACTACTTCCGCCTTTCTTATAGAGATCCTGAGGACAAAGAGAAGTATGTCGACAATGATGCGATGTGGGATAAAGCTCAGGCGATGTTGAAAGAAACAATGGAAGATATGGAGCTTGAGTATGTAGAAGCAGAAGGGGAAGCGGCCTTCTACGGTCCAAAACTCGATGTTCAAGTGAAGACAGCTCTTGGAAAAGATGAAACATTATCTACTGTTCAGCTCGACTTCCACCTGCCGGAGCGCTTCGATCTGACATACGTTGGAGAAGATGGAGAAGATCACCGTCCGGTTGTTATTCACCGTGGAGTGGTATCAACAATGGAACGCTTTGTTGCTTTTCTTATTGAAGAGTATAAAGGCGTATTCCCAACTTGGCTGGCTCCTGTCCAGGCGAAAATCATCCCTGTATCCGCAGATGTGCACCTTGATTATGCGAAGAAACTTGAAGATGAGTTGCGTGAAGCAGGCGTGCGTGTTGAAGTCGATGAGCGTAATGAAAAGATCGGTTACAAGATCCGTGAAGCTCAAATGCAAAAAATTCCGTTCCAGCTTGTGGTTGGTGACAAAGAAATCGAAGACAATGCTGTCAACGTCCGTCGTTACGGAGAACAAGATTCCGCAACAAAACCACTGGATACATTCAAACAGGAAATTCGCAACGAAATCGACCAAAAACTACTACGTAAGTAAAAGAACAAAACCCGAAAGCCTCCTAAAAGGCTTTCGGGTTTTGCTTTTTCCATATTTATTTCGCTATATGGCAGGATTCTTGAAGACTCAGTTTCAAGATGTTTCGGGGTTCGTTGCCTGGTTGAGCGTCAGGGGTGGCTGGGAAGCTACTCGCTCGTATATTATAGTTACCAGATAATTTCTGGTGGACCTCACTACCTTCTTGCGAGGTATAATGAGGGCAATCAGATGGAGGTGTCGACGTCTCGCTTGAAGCTTAGTCTTCGTAGGAAAGA
>NZ_QUAE01000013.1:0-84666 GCF_003386945.1 Halobacillus trueperi
GGCGGAGATAAAGGAAACACGAAGAGCGGAGCGATTCGATGTTGACTTATCGTACAGAAGCGAGGGAAGTCTCACTAGCCGCTAGGCGCCGGAACCGGATATCTAAGAGGAAGTGCGTGGTAGATGAGACCCCGCAGAGCGTTAGCTCGAGGAGGCTCATCACTCGCCCACGGAAAGCGAACCTTTTCCCGGAGCCCCTAAACTCTCACAAAAGTCTCGAAATCGAGTCTTCCACAATCCTGCCATATTCTTCAATAACTTATTATCTACATCAAATTTAACTTTAATGAATATGAAAAACCACTGCACGGAATGTGCAGTGGTTTACCCTCAGAGTCCCCAAACAGGCGCTGGAACCATCTGTTTGATCATAAGATCATTCAAACTTCCAAAACTGTACCCTCTTTTTCTAAGTTCATCAATAAGTTGAGACAAGGCTTCTGCATTATCTTGAGAGACGGTGTGTAAAAGGATGACGGCACCTGGGTGAATTTGATCGATGACACTCCTATACGCATATTCCCAGCCGCGTTGTTTGTCTGTCTCCCAGTCCACAAACGCAAGCGACCAAAACGCATGAGTGTACCCAAATTCTTTTGCCCATTCTAGAGTTTTCTCATTAAAGGTTCCACGTGGTGGACGGACGAAAGTCATCACTTCCTGATCAGTCAACTCTTTCACAGCCTGGTCCACTCTTTCTAACTCCTGCTTCATTTTCTCTTTCGACACTTTTGTAAAATCAGGATGGCTCCAGGAGTGATTCCCAATTAAGTGCCCTTCCTTCGCCATTCGCTTTAATAGTTCTGGTGCACTTTCAATATAATGACCGGTAACAAAAAAAGTGGCCGGTACACCTTTTTCCTTCAATACGTCGAGCACTTGACCTGTGTACCCTTGCTCATAGCCATTATCGAAAGTCAAATAAACAACCGGGTCACCGGAAGGATCCGCATAAAAACCATCATACTTCTCAATCATAGGACCGTATCGACCCACGTCAGGGACGGAACCATCTTTCTTCTTACTGAAACCCCAGCCTTCAGCCAATGTCTGGTTGGGCAAAATCAAAAGGGATAACGCCAGTAATACGGCGAATGTTTTTTTCCACATACGTACCACTCACTTTTTTCTTAGTATGTGTGGACATCCACTGAATATAAAAAAAGGCAGGTGGGAATATTACCCACATGCCTTTATAAAAATAGGGACGCCGCCCATCCGAAGATGAACAGTGGAATATTGAAGTGTAAGAATGTCGGAACACAAGTATCCCAAATGTGATTGTGTTTTCCATCTGCATTCAGACCGGAAGTCGGTCCAAGCGTACTATCAGATGCAGGAGAACCAGCATCACCTAAAGCTCCAGCGGTTCCTATTAAAGCAGCAGTTGCCATTGGTGAAAACCCTGCTGACAAACAAATTGGCACGAAAAGTGCAGCTAAAATCGGAATGGTCGCAAAAGAAGAACCTATTCCCATAGTGACGACTAACCCGACAAGTAACAATAAGAATGCGATAAATGCTTGATTATCACCAAGATATTCGGAACTGACTTCGACAAGAGCTGATACAGACTCAGTTTCTGTCAACACGTTTGCATAACCTGCAGCCACTAACATGACAAAGGCGATGAAGCCCATCATTCCGATTCCTTCATTCACTACTTTGTCTCCTTTGTGATAAGGGACTACACGGAAGATAAACATAAGGATAATTCCTGCAAGGGCAGCTAGAATAAGGTTCTGCCATACCGCTTGAATCACTAAGGTGACAACGATCGCGACAATGGTCCAAATATGCTGAAGGTTGAATTTAGCCGTTTCCACTTTCTTGAGTTCAAACCCTTGTCCTTCTGTAGCCACATCTGGCAAATCACGTTTTTTCCGATACGTAACAAAAATAGCAATGAATAGACCGACAATCATACCTGAACCAGGAATAATCAAAGATTGGGCGATCAAACCAATGCCAAGGTCGATTCCACTGCTGCTCATAGAAGATTGAATCGTTTCATGGAAGATGTATCCAAAACCAACCGGCAACATGACATAGGGTGCTTTCAAACCAAAGGTCAACGCTGCTGCTACTGCCCGGCGGTCCAATTTCATTTCATCAAACAACTTCAGTAATGGTGGAATTAAGATAGGAATAAAAGCAATGTGTACAGGGATAACATTTTGGGACAAGCTCGCAACAAATGCGATGACAAGTACCATCATCGTTCGTTTATCCTTCAAAACTCTAAGCAGATATCCAATCAGCAATGAGGTGATCCCTGAATAACTGATGGCTACCGCAAATGCTCCTAACAATATATAACTAAGCGCTACGCTCGCCTGTTCGCCCATACCGCCGACAAGCAGTTCTAATGAACTCACTAAGGTCTCACCGTTCATGAGTCCTGCAGTCAGTCCAGCGGCAAGAATGGCGATAATGACATTCACACGTAACAAACTTAAGATTGTCATTACGAGGACAGAGACAACAACTGCCCATGCCATAAAACATTCTCCTCTCATTCTTTTCATGCATTAACGATTTATCATGATAAAGCACGAACGTAAAAAAATCAACCCTCAAAAAAATTGAGAGTCAATTCTGACGATAACCGTTTATTCCATGTTCTTTTCTAGATCTTCCAACATGGAAATAAGACGATCGATATCTTCAACAGAAGTTTCTTCCGGGTCTAACTTTTCAATACGTCCCATAAAATCCGCCAGGCGCACTTTCAGATCCTCGATCCGTTCTTGTTGTGACATTCCTCTGCACCTCTTTTCTGCAAACTTTCACGTTTTGGCCACGTCCATCATAGTACATGTCACTGGGTCTGTCCACAAAGAAGAAATCCATCCACCACTAATGCTATAATGCTTGATAGAACATATAGGAGGACGAATCCATGTCATTAGCCGAGTTCAATGCTTACCTGGAAGAACACGCCGTTATCAGGTTGTTATTAATTGCAGCTATTCTTTTTGTAGTTGTTCTCATTCTCCGTAAAGTCATTCACACGTTTTTCAAGAAAACGGACTTTATTGAAGAAAGAAAAGAAAACACTCTAGAATCCATGCTCAATTCCATCATCAGTTATGTGGCACTCATTGGGTTCATTCTTATCGTTCTTGATGAATTCACTTCGATTGAAAAATTACTTGCCGGAGCCGGAGTCATCGGTATTATTGTAGGTTTTGGTGCACAGAGTCTGATCAAAGACTTTTTTGCCGGCCTGTTCCTTTTATATGAAAAGCAGCTCCATAAAGGTGACTTCATCTCCGTCAACAACACCTTCCACGGGACGGTTGAGGACATTGGCCTCCGGTTCTTAAAGGTACGCCAATGGAGTGGAAAGTTACTCACCATAAGCAATGGTCAGATCAACACGATTGAAAACTATAACTTTGAATATATGCGCGTGATTGAGAAGGTAACGACAAGTTTTCATCAAGATCCGAAACAAGCGTATCAAGTCTTAGAAAAAGCTTGTGAGCGTCTCAATGAGGAATTGCATGAGTACTTGAAGAAAGATTTGACGGATAAGCCTTACGAGCCTTTCCAAGTGTATGGCATGTCGTCTTTGAACCATGAACACCGCGGATATGAATACACAGTTATTGGTATGGTCAATGACTTAGTCTACTGGACGGCAGCAAAAAAAACGCGCCTCATTCTTGCTGAAGAATTGTTTGAAAACAACATCTTCATGGCAGAACAGCGCGTCGAATTGAATTCATCCGGTCATGAGGACCATCATTTCACTTCAAATGAAAAGCTCACGTGATCTTGGATCGGAATCCATGCCCCGATTCCTTGCCGCGTGACGTTTTTTACGTTCAACGTTTTTTTCGAACCTTTGAGCTGAATGTACACATCACCAAAGGTCACTTCCCCTTTTTCATTGACAGCTGGTGCATAAGCATGCAGAATTCCTACTTTGTTCGTTGGTACACCATAGGTATTGTTTTGCTTTGTGCCTTTACCAATGACGGTGTTGAAGGAAAGTGGAAGTTTCGTATTCTTTTGTGCTTCCAGAAGAATAAGCTTCATCATTTGGTCGCTGTGACTGATTCTTGAAGTTAAACCACCTTTGATCTGCTTTTCTTCTTTCTGGACATAACTTAACTTCTCTGTTTGCTTCCCACCATGGTTGCTGTATTCATTCGTATTGATCTCCTGGTATTCCCAATTGATATTTGTTTCTTTGGATTCGTAAGCAAGCGGCCATCTCCCTAAAAAAATCTCGCCTCTGTAACCAATGGCGAACGGGGATGGTTTCAATGACGTTTCATTCAACATCTCAATCAATTGCGGGTTCGTCACGCGAATATCCGTATCTTCCATCAATTCTTTCGTAATTTCTTCCGCTTCCAACAACTCTTGATCATCCGTCGAATTCGGGTACGTATTGTCTTTGGATATGTTCAGTACATGGTTCGGAATAGCACTTTCTTTTTCTGCTTTCTTATTTTCAGCTGATATAGATCCAGCACTGATGAACATGAAGATCCCAATAAATATGATCAGTCCTAACCATTTTCTTTTCACATCAGGGGCCACCTTTCTTTTTTTATATTTTGTGAAAAATGGCCCAGACTATACACAGGGAATCACGAAAGCATCTTGTTCATGACGTGGTTCGCCTTCCCATCGAAAAACTGAATGAATGGTCCGATCAAGACAATAATAATGACGGTACCGATTCCAATCGGCCCTCCTAGTGCTAGAGCAAGCACAAGCGCAAAGACTTCCGTCAACGTTTTTGCCGTTCGTAAACTGAAACCAAATCTCTTCTGTAGAGCAACCATGAACCCATCGATGGGGTTCAGAGAAAATTTCGGTTGTAAGTATAAAGAAACTCCAAAGGCAATAATGGCAATTCCACCAACCAGCACCGTCAATTGAATCCAAAATGATGCGAGCCCGAAAGTATCAAAAACCGATAACATCCAGAAATCAATGAATTGTCCAATGACAAAGATAGTGATAACAGCCAATAAATCCGGTTTTTCTTTCGCAATGATAGCGTTTGTAAAAATCAGCATAGCGCCGATAATAATGACCCAGCTCCCCACAGTAAAACCGATGCTCTCAGACAGGCCGACATTCACAGCATCCCACGCACCAGCACCAAGATCTGATTTGATCGTTAGTGTAATCCCAAGGGAAATGATGATTAACCCTATCAGATAAAAGAAAGCTTTAATAAAAATATTCCTCATTCCATCTCTCTCCTCTTTCTATAAATAAAACCAAACAAAGTCGTTGGCATTTCAACATTTATTCAACTATATGGCAGGATTGTGTAAGACTCCGTTTCGAGACTTTTGTTGAGTGGATGGGGGCTGCGGGGAATGAGTCGCTTTTCGTGGGAGCGCGGTGAGCCTCCTCGGACTGCGTCCTGGAGGGTTTCACCATGCACTTTTTCCTCTTAGATATCCGGTTCCGGCGCCTAGCGGCTAGTGAGACTTCCCTCGCTTCTGTACGATAAGTCAACATCGAATCACTCCGTTCTCCGTGTTTCCTTTATCTCCGCCAGCTCAGTCCAGTCCATACGCCGCTGATCAAGGCGCCTCCACACTTAAGGTAGGAGTCTCCCCATTCCCCTCCGCCCCTTTACTATGTAAGTGTCTCGAAACCACTTCTAGAATAAGCAGCCATTCAGCTTGATGGAATTGTAAGAATAAACTCCCATGCTCAGGTGTTAGAATCCTGAAAGCTTGATACAGCGCGCTTTATGCTTCTAACAGTGGGATGGTCGAAGGCAAATCCAACTTGGTAAAGGGGTTCGTTTCTCACCTACATCGAATGGGGTGGTTGGGAAGCTGCAAGACTTTCGTGGGAAAAAGGAGATAGGCGAGATCCCGCAGGACGTAGTCCGAGGAAGCTCGGCCCTCCCCCACAGGAAAGCGAGTAGCTTCCCAACCACCCCTGACGCTCAACCCAGCAACGAAACCCGAAAGAGTCTCGAAACTGAGTCTTCCACAATCGGGAGCTTATGCGCAATAGGATAAAGCACAAAAAAAGAGCGCTTATCCAAATTCAGGATAAGGCTCTTTCATTTTACTTGCTTAGTTGAATGCACTCAAGCGTTTCTTCTACTTCTATACTATTTTGAACCGATTGAACCATGGAACAATTTTTCTGTGATATATCCAGATTCTTCAACAACTTATCCTGATTTAAATGATACCCTTTAATAACATAATGAAGGTAAATCTTCTCGATACGATTGGCTTCATCAGGATTTCTCTCGACCTCGGCCGTCACTTTAATATCCTCATAGTCCGTCCGTTGCTTATCCAGGATCTTTCTAAAAACTCCGATGCTGCAACCTGCAATGGAAGCAACCATAAGCTGATAAGGGCGGAAACCAAACGTCTCATCACCAGAAATGTTCATTTGGCCGTACTCAAATGACGTGCGTACACCGTTTTCTTTTAAATAAAAGTCCATGATTCATTCACTCCTTTGACAATATGCTGCGTCTTTAGTTTTATAATAACCGTTTTCAGTAAGGAAATAACCTTCTTATGAGAAAGAAAAACTTGTCCCCTCCTATCGATTTCTTATACGATAAGGAAGTATGAAAAAGGGGGCAGTCAGTTTATGGTATCCAAACAAACACGATTCTGGATTTTAATAGGTCTCGTGACCATTTCAGGATTTTCCCAGGGGATGCTCCTTCCATTGATCGCTGTCATCCTTGAACAGAACGGCATTTCTTCTTCTATCAATGGATTGCATGCTACTGGGCTTTATATAGGAATTTTACTTTCCTCTCCATTCATGGAAAGACCGCTGCAACGAGTCGGTTATAAACCAATGATTATGGCTGGAGGGGCCCTGGTTATAGTGTCTCTTGCCTTATTTCCCTTCTGGCAGGCGCTATGGTTCTGGTTCATTTTAAGAGTCACCATTGGGATTGGTGACCAAATTCTTCACTTTGGAACTCAAACGTGGATCACAGCCACAGCTGAAAAACACAACCGTGGTCGAAGCATCGCTTATTACGGCTTGTTTTTCAGTGTAGGCTTTACACTTGGACCATTGATGACCAACTTGTTGTCTTTCGGTATCTATGTCCCATTCATCATTTCCTCATTCTTAAGTTTAATTGTCTGGTTATTCATGATCTGGGTGAGAAATGAAACACCTGAAAAAGACCATACCACAGCCTATGGAACAAGTTCAATTAAAAGGTTTGCCAAAGCCATCCGTCTGGCATGGGTCGCTTTTTTGCCACCACTTGCCTATGGATTTCTAGAAGCGACTCTTCATGGAATCTTCCCTGTATACGGGATGAGGATTGGACATGATGTTAACTTATTATCCTTGATTATTCCGAGTTTTGCTGCTGCAAGTTTATTTTCTCAAATTCCTTTAGGTGCTTTAAGTGACCGGATCGGAAGAAAAAAAGTCATCTTGACCGTGGTAGCCGGTGGGATCATGGCTTTCCTTGCCGCTGCTCTGTTTGAAAACTCCGTGGTCGCTCTTTTCGCCACTTTCGCACTAGGCGGTTTATTCGTCGGTTCTTTGTTCTCTTTAGGCATTTCTTTTATGACAGACTTGCTGCCAAAGGACCTTCTTCCTGCCGGGAACATTTTATGTGGAATGGCTTTTAGTATCGGGAGTATTCTTGGGCCTTTTTTATCCGGATTCTTCTTGGATTTTTGGCCGGACCTATCCTTCTTCTACGTCGTTGTTACCCTGTTAATCATTATCTTTGCAGCTACCGTTTACAAAAAAGATCCAAGTGCTTCAGAACCACAGCAGGCTTAATACACTTCTCTAGTTTAAGTGTCCTAAATACTAAAAGAATACGTATGAAAAAAACTGCGGACTTCTTGTCCGCAGTTTTTGCTTATTCAGATAATGCTTTAGTCAGTACATCAAGGTTTTGTTCCATCAAAGTAAAATAATTTTCATCGTTTTCCACATTATCTTCAGTTAATACAGACAGATTGTGGAAACGGAGCGCTTCTGCTCCAATTTCATTTTGGATCACTTCTGAAACTTTCGGAGTGATGTTCTGCTCAAAAACTACATACTCGAGATGATTTGACTCAGCGACTTGAACGATATTTTCAAGGTCTTTTTGAGAAGGCTCATTTGTCGGACTTAGTCCTGACACAGCAATCTGCTCAATCCCGTAAGCCTCTTCCCAATAACCATAAGCAGCGTGAGAAACGATGACTTTGTTTTTAGTTTTTGATTCTACACGATTATGAAACTCCTGATCTAAATCCATCAATTTCGCTTGTAGTTCTTTATGGTTTTCTTCATAAAGCTCTTTCTGTTCTGGATTCATTTTAATCAACTGACTTTTGATTCCTTCTGCCATTTGTGCCGCTCGAACGGGATCCAACCAAACGTGAGGATCCATTTCTCCATGGTCGTGGCCTTCATGATTATCTTCTGCATTGGCATGTTCATCTGTTTTGTGGGCATCTTCTTCATTTGCTTGCTCATCTTCTCCGTGGCTGTCCTCTTCATGGGCATGATCCTCTCCCTCCTGAGCATCTTCTCCATGGTTATGAACATGTTCTTTTAGGTCGATATCCCCTGCTGCTTCGAGGATCTCCACACCCTCTGGCTGAATAGATTCAGAAATTTTCTTTGCATAACCTTCTAAACCGGCACCATTGTAAATGAAAAGATCCGCTTCCGCCATTTTCACCATTTCCTTGGTCGTTGGCTCATATGTGTGTGCGTCAGAACCGGGAGGCAGAATGGATTGTACATTTACCGTCTCTCCACCTATTTGTTCAGTGAAAAATTGTAAAGGATAAACCGTCGTATAAACATTTAGCTCCCCATTCTCGTCATTTGCTGTTTCCTTATTCTGCTCGGTTGATGTCTCTTCATTCCCACAAGCAGTAACCACTAGAATGGTAAGTATAAAAGATAATAAGATTGCTAGTTTTTTCATTCGTCGACCTCCTCATCTTCCAAAAAGATTATATCGTAACCGTTACAGTTTGTAAACAGTAACCATTACTTTTTGCCACACACAAAAAAGATACCCGCGTTAAAAACGCAGGTTCCTTCTCCATCCAGTGCATAGATCAGTGGCATTGTGGACATTTACCATAAATTTCGAACTTGTGGTTTTCAACATCATATCCATTCAGGTTCTCATTGATACTATCCATTGGGCAGAACTCAATCGACTTCGTTTTTCCGCACGTGGTGCAAATGAAATGATGGTGATGTCCATGCGTATCACAGCCTAAACGGAAATGCTTTTCTCCACCGAGCTCCGTCGCCTCCAAAATATCCACGTCTGTCAGCATATAGAGGTTTCGATAAATCGTATCATAACTGACACCCGGAAAATCATTTTGAATTTGTTTTAAGATTTCTTTGGCAGCAATATATTGGTCTTGTTTCACAAAAATCTCTAAGATACGTTCCCGTTGCTTCGTCCTCTTATATCCTTTTTCTTTCAGTTTCTGCAAAGCTGTTTCCACATTCATTATGCTTCACCCTTTATCCATTGTTGAGCTCGTACTCGCTTGTAAAGAATCGACATAATCAAAATCAAAATAGCCGTCACCACAATCGTTCCTCCTGGAGGTACACTGAGATGATAGGACGAAATGAGACCTACCAGAACAGAGGTTTCTCCAAATGCGATCGATAAACCAATCGTTTGCTTAAAGCTTTTTGCAATACGGATCGCTGAGGCCACTGGTAAGGTCATTAAGGCGGAAACAAGTAAAATCCCAACCACCTGCATAGAGGATGCAATCACTAGTGCGACCATGACGATAAACAACAAATGAATCCATCTTCCATTCACACCAGACACAGACGCATGCTCCTCATCAAAGGATAGGACGAAAAGTTCCTTATAAAACAGAATAACGATAAGAATGACAATGGAAGTAATCACCAGTACTGTCCACATACTATCACGGCTGACGGCTGTTACACTTCCAAATAAATAACTGAATAAATCCGTATTAAAACCATCTGCAAGAGAAATGAGAATAACACCAACGCCGATTCCTCCAGAAAGAATAATAGGAATGGCAAGTTCCTCATAGTGTTTATACACTTTTCGAAGCCGCTCAATCAATATCGCTCCGAACACGGAAAAGACCATCCCCATATAAATCGGATTCCAGTCATTGACGGCGGTCACTCTTTTTTCAAGCAGCAGGCTTGCGGCAATCCCTGTTAACGTGATGTGGGATAAGGCGTCCGCAATCAACGAAAGGCGTCTAACCACAATGAACACTCCTAATAATGGAGCAACAATCCCGATTAGGATCCCTGTTATAGCGGCGTTTTGTAAAAATTCATATTGTAGAAAACTATCAATCATTATGGTTCACCTCATGATGCTCATGATTATGGGTCAGCTGCTGGACGGAGTGACCATAAAGCTGATTGAGGTCCTCTTCACTAAACTCCTTATATTCCTCGGAAGCTCCGTGGAAGTGAACCGTTTTATTCATACAGATGACGTGTGTCGCATGGTCTGTGATCGTCCCGATATCGTGGGTGACCATCAAAAGGGTAATCCCCTGCTCTTGATTCAGTTTACCGAGCAAATCATAAAATTCCGTTACGTGCTTGGCATCTACTCCGACCGTCGGTTCATCAAGGATTAATAACGATGGATCACTTACCAAGGCCCTTGCAATAAACACACGCTGTTGCTGTCCTCCGGATAACTCTCCGATATTGGAGTAGGCGTATTCCTCCATCTCGACAACTCTCAAAGCTTCTAAGGCTTTTTCTTTATGTTTTTTATTGAAAAATTTAAATGCTCCAATGCGGGAGACAAGTCCTGTCTTCACGACTTCAATTACCGTCGCAGGAAAACCAGAATTGAAGCTGTTAGCTTTTTGCGAGACGAAACCAATCTCTTGCCAATCCTGATAGTGCTTTAAGGTTTGACCGAATAAGTGGATGGAACCCTGATCCGGTTTAACAAGCCCCAGCATCAGTTTAATCAATGTGGATTTCCCTGACCCATTCGGACCGACAAGACCGAGGAACTGGCCGGATTGGATGTCCAGGTTTACGTCTTTGACGACCCATTCTCGTTCATATTTAAAAGATACATTTTCTAACTTTACAATTGTTCGATTTTCCATGGTCAATCCCTCTCGAAATAATAATCATTACGAATTAAATTATAATGGATACGTACATCAAAGTAAAAACGTCTGTTTTATAGCATTCCCTTTTCAGGATATAAGTTAATTAATAATCATTACGATTTAAACACACAAGTTCCATCATAAAGGATGAACTCTTTCGAATCAAGGCTATCTTTCAATCCTTTTAGTTCTGTACCCGGTACGAACTTTCAACTATGTTTGCCTGGTACATTCATCGATCATCTTGGTACCAGTATGAGCTTACTACCATTCCGCACCTGGTACCTGTTCACGTTGAGCTGATGCGAAATGTTAGTAAGATAGAAAAAAGCCAGAGCTGAATGAAAAGCTCTGGCTTCATCGTTTATAGATATCGGTTGTGACGCTTCTCCAAGTAATCTTGAAGAGCGGAAAAGATCATAGTAAGCGGCCAATACACGAGGGCTGCTGTAATATACATCGTCATCGAATCAACCGTACGTCCTGCTGCAATCTGTGCTTTGTTCAAAATCTCAGGCACAGAGATCATGGCAGCAAGTGATGTGGCTTTCAACAAATCAAGAAAGACATTCCCTAGCGGCGGGATAGCAATTCTCGTTGCCTGAGGCATGATGATTCTTCTTATCGCCTGCCAATACGTAAATCCCAGCGCACGGGATGATTCCCATTGACCATTCGGAACACTGTTCAAAGATGCTCGGTTGATTTCTGCAATATAGGCTGCACTGTTTGTTCCGAATCCGATAATGGCAGCTACGGTTGCCGGCATTTTTATTCCTACAACAGGAAGTCCGAAATACAAAACGAATAAATACACGAGGATTGGGGTACCTCGCATAAAAGATATATAAAATCGGGCCGGCCATCTGAGCCAGACACGATCCGATCCTCTCGCAAGTGCTAAAAAGAAACCCAGAACGAGCCCGACCAGCATACCACTCAAAGCGACCAGCAAGGTCAGGGGAACACCTTCAAGAATAAAAGGAAGGTTCGCCCAGGCACGCTCCGCGTTAAAAAGCTTTTCGATTTGAATTTCGTTTATTTCGATACCTAACATAAGAATCTCCTTACAGTTCTAGACCTTCGATTTCACGGATATCCGCTTCTGGTTTTTTAGAAGCATCCTTGCCACCGAAGAACTCTTCAGAAAGCTTCGTAAGGGTTCCATCTTCTCGCATCTCTTGTAGCACCGCATCGATTTCCTCTTTCATCTCTGATGCATCATTAGGCAAAACAATAGCTGAGTTCGTCGGATGGAACTTCAAATCCGGATGTAGTTGAACTTCGATATTAGGCAGTGCTTTTAGTGCAAGGGACTGCAAGTAATAATCGTTGATAATAAAGTCTGTATTCCCGTTCTCTACATCTCGCAAGTACACATCATTGGTTACATTTCCGTATGTTTTCGTCTCTGCACCAAAGTGTTCAGCAATTTGGGAGAACACGGTAGTCGCTCCACCGCCATGTGTTTTTCCTTCGAGGTCTTCCAATTTCTCGATTCCGGATAAGTCAGACTCACGGACAATCATTGTAGAATAAGAATACTTATATGGTTCACTAAACGTAAACTGTTCCTGCCGAGCTTTCGTCACTTCCATGTCGTTGATTACTGCATCAATACGGCCACTGTTGATCGCAGAAAGCAGTCCGTCCACTCCATATTCTTCAAACTTCAATTCAAGACCGAGGCGATCCGCCACCTCTTTCATGATTTCTACATCATATCCAGTCATCTCATCAGATTCTTCTGGATAATAAGAAGCTGGGAAAAGCGTACCGGAAGTACCGACGACAATCTCCCCTTTTTCTTGGATTTCACTCCATTTGCTATCGGAAGCCTCTTCACTTCCATTGCTATCTGAACTGCTTTCTCCTTCATCACTTGAACCACAAGCAGCTAGGAATCCGGCAAGCATAAGCATAAGTATAAATAAAAGACCTTTGCGCATTCGTTATTTCCACCTTCCATATGTTTTTTGCACCTGTCTAATATAGCAACTTGACACCTGTAATATCAACTGCCTGGACTCTTTTTTACACATCCCGTTATTTCCACTTGTATTCTCACCCTTTCGTGATATTATAATAATATATATTAAATTAAAATAATTTTAAATAACCACCCCTGTTCATCTGCATTAATTGACTTTCATTCTCAATTAACAAAAGGAGTTGAAAATTGTATGAATCAATCACGAACCTTCCCTTCCTTGAAGTGGTGGAAATTACCATCGTCTTCTTCTCTTAAGGAACACGCTGAATTGATCGCAGCCATAAGCAGCGGATTACTTATCTTACTAGCGTGGTATGGTGAACACCATTGGGCGCCTTCCTTTTATGTCAGTTTATATGTGACGGCCTTTCTTATTGGTGGTTTTGCCAAAGCGAAAGAAGGATTAGAGGAAACGGTAAAAGAAAAATCACTCAATGTAGAACTGCTTATGATTCTAGCCGCTATAGGCTCAGCTTCCATCGGATACTGGACAGAAGGAGCCATCCTCATCTTCATCTTCGCACTAAGCGGAGCTCTGGAAACATACACGATGAACAAAAGCCATAAAGAGATCTCTTCTTTGATGAGCTTGCAACCGGAAGAAGCCTTTCTCATTACAAATGCCGGGTATGAATGGGTTCCTGTAAAAACCCTTCAAATCGGCGATCAAATATTAATCAAACCGGGCGAGCGTGTCCCTGCAGATGGCAGGATTGTGAAAGGCAGCTCTACATTAAATGAAAGTGCCATCACCGGCGAATCCCTCCCTGTTAACAAAAGCGAAACTGGAGATGTATTCGCAGGGACAATGAACATTGACGGGAGTCTTGTCGTTTCTGTCACTAAACCAGCAAATGAAACGCTTTTTCAAAAAATCATTGCCATGGTCCAAAACGCTCAAAGTGAGAAATCTCCCTCCCAATTGTTTATCGAACGATTCGAAAGCACTTATGTAAAAATCGTATTAGCTGTCGTAGCCCTTATGTTATTCCTCCCTCACTTTTTATTCGGGTGGACGTGGATGGAAACCATTTACCGGGCAATGATTCTACTTGTCGTAGCATCTCCATGTGCTCTTGTCGCTTCCATTATGCCTGCAACGTTATCGGCCATATCGAAAGGGGCACGCCAAGGCATTTTGTTCAAGGGGGGCGTACACCTCGAACACCTATCCCACCTAAAAGCGATCGCCTTCGATAAAACGGGTACGCTCACAAAAGGGGAGCCGGAGGTCACTGACTTCCTTCCCTTAGAAAGGGGCATGGGACATTCGATTCTTTCTGTCGTTTCTTCCATTGAAAATGAATCCAATCACCCTCTCGCCCAGGCGATTGTAAGCTATGCGAAAAAGAATGACTGTTCTTTTCCTTCGGTCGAAAACGTCAAAGATCATAGCGGAATGGGTGTAAGTGGGCAATATGACAACGAAGAGTGGAAAGTTGGAAAAGCCGATTTTGTCGGGAAAGAAGCAGCAACGGCCTATAAAGATAACTACGCAGAAGACCTTGCTTCAGAAGGAAAAACCGTAATTTTCGTGGCAAAAAACGAAAAAATTGTCGGCCTCTTTGCACTGAAGGATACAGTTCGAAATGAAGCAAAGGCAGCGATTTCAACATTAAGATCGCATGGAATATACACCATCATGTTGACGGGTGACAATGACCGGACCGCAAAAGCCATTGCTGAAGAAGTGGGAATGGATAACTATATTGCTGAGTGTATGCCTGACCAAAAACTCCAGGAAATCAAAACCTTAAAAGACCATTTCTCTCATGTCGCTATGGTCGGGGACGGAATCAATGATGCCCCGGCGCTTGCAGAAGCTGATGTCGGTGTCGCGATGGGCGAAGGAACGGACGTCGCATTAGAAACGGCCGATGTGGTCTTAATGAAAAATGACCTTCCGAGGATTGGTGAAGCGATTCAAGTTTCCCAAAAAATGAACAAAATCATCAAACAAAACATTATTTTTTCCATTACGGTAATCATGCTTCTGATTGTGAGCAATTTCTTACAAATCCTTGATCTTCCTTTAGGTGTCATCGGACACGAAGGGAGTACGATTCTTGTAATATTGAATGGACTCCGACTATTGAAATAAAGAAGAAAGGCGGAACCTTACACGGTCCCGCCTTTCTTTATATGTTCTACCCCCATGTCTCTTTCGTTCTGCGATGATGACTCATAGCATTGATTTCCCCTCCCAGAATAATGACGACTCCTGAAAGGTATAACCAAATCATCAGCACAATCACTGTACCTAAACTCCCATATGTCGCAGAGAAATTCCCAAGACTACTCACATAAAAAGAAAACAACAAGGAAACTAACTGCCAGCCGAATGTGGCAAACACCGCCCCAGGGACGGTATCACGGTATTTTAACCGTTTATTTGGTGCCATAACGTACAAGAAAGATAATACGATGTAAAAGATGATGGATGAAATCACCCACCTCATCCCGTTCCATAACGTCAAAAAGTTTTCAGAAAGTCCGAAGACGGAAAACAGTTGGACGCCGATTGTATGACCGAGGACAGGCAGCAGAAAAGCAATTCCGATAACGAAAACCATTGCCACTGTCAGGACAATCGCGATGATGCGTGATACAAGAAACGAACGGTTCTCACTGACGTTATGAGCACGGTTGAATGCTCGCATAATAGCATTGACCCCATTCGATGCAGCCCAAAGAGTGCCTAGTAAACCGATGGATAGCAAACTTCCATTTTCACTGCTTAATAAGGACGAGACATTTTCCGTAATCAAATCGAACGTTTCAGGCGGCGCATAGGTACTGACGAAAGCAAGTACTCGTTCTTCGTCAATATGTAAATATCCGAGCAGTGTAAGCAGGAATATCATAAAAGGAAACAAAGATAGTAGAAAAAAATACGACAGTTGAGCTGCCATCCCTCCGACATCATCTTCACCGAAGCGAGTAAACAGCTCTTTGCCAAAATTCTTGATGGTCTTCACGATATTCCCTCACCTCTTGTGATCAAGAAGCTTCTTTTGAATCGTCTACAGCTCTCAGCTGCTCTTTCACTTCTTGATTAATTTCCCCTACTTTATTCAGCATACTCTCCGCCTTATCCAATAATTCCAGAAGATCTTCCACTCCCTTATTCACCTGGGAAGAAAAAGCTTCATAGTTCACTCTGATCGTGTGGATTGCCTCTGAAGGGTGCTTCATATAATTTTGACACTTCGCACCTGTCGTTCGTGATTTGTCACCTACATATTGTCTCGTTTCCTTATCCAAAAGAGCGGCCACTCCTCCAACCAAGGCTCCTAATAAAACACCTTTCCAAAGTTTGCTCTGTCCCATAAACATCCTCCTCAAAGATTATGATCGTTTTTTATTTTCTCTAAAAGTTTAAAACACCCATCATGGACGAGCTCATACACATATTCAAAATTACCTGTGAAATATGGGTCCGGCACTTCGCTTTCCTTCGAATGGGGAACGAAGTCCAGTAGTTTAGCGACCACGACATCATTTTTCTCTCGAATTCCTTTTAAGTCCTGGATGTTTTTATTATCCATCGCAATCAAGTAATCAAATTCATCCCAGTCGGACTCCTTCACCTGTCTTGCACTCATCCCCTCATAAGAGATGCTTTTATCATCAAGGATGGCCCGTGTCCCTTCATGAGGTTCAGCACCGATATGCCAATGGCCAATCCCTGCAGAATCGACGATTATTTTTTCGTCCAATCCATCTTTTTTTACCAGATCTTTAAAAATTGCTTCTGCCATAGGTGAACGACAAATGTTACCGAGACAGACGAATAATACACGAATCATAACTATGTTCCTCCAATGTAGTATTTCTCATCTGTTTATTTTCTATGAAAGAGTCGAAAATCCTGCCCAACTAAAACAGTTCACCCAAATATCTTCCCTTTTATTGTCGAAATCAACCGTTCTTTTTCATTTTTGTACTGAAATAACCTTGACATTCGTTGCTAATTTTCGGAATATTTAATATATGGACGAATACTAACTATATGGATAGGGGGAAGATGATGGGTGAAGGTAGTGCACTACACAGTTTTTTAAGTGAATTAAGTGGAATCGTCTGGGGACCGTTCCTCTTGATCTTATTAGTCGGAACAGGGGTTTATTTGACACTTCGTCTAGGTTTTCTTCAGTTTAAAACGCTCCCTTACGCTCTGAAGCTTGCTTTTAAACCAAGCAAAGAGAAGAAAAAGAATGAAAAGGGGGATATTTCTCATTACCAGGCGCTCACCACAGCTCTTGCGGCAACCATCGGAACAGGAAACATTGCTGGCGTTGCAACGGCCGTTGTCCTAGGGGGACCAGGCGCCGTTTTCTGGATGTGGGTGACAGCAGTTTTTGGTATGGCGACGAAATATGCCGAAGCTGTACTAGCCGTTAAATACAGAGTTGAAGGAAAGAACGGTGAAATGTCCGGCGGACCGATGTATTATTTGTCCCGCGGTTTGAAAACGAAGTGGCTTGGGCGTCCTCTCGGTTTCTTATTCGCGATCTTCGGTGCGGTCGCTGCATTCGGAATTGGGAACATGGTACAGTCCAACTCTGTTTCTGATGTCATGGAAGGCACGTTCAATGTTTCTCCATGGGTAACGGGAGTTTTGTTGACCCTTTTGGCAGGTTTAGTATTGCTTGGAGGGATTAAAAGTATCGGGAAAGTTACGGCTTTCTTTGTTCCAATCATGGCTATTTTCTATGTCATTGGTGCATTAATTATACTTATACTCAATTACAACATGGTCATCCCGGCATTTGGTACCATTTTCAATGATGCGTTTACCGCAAGTGCCCTTGGAGGCGGTTTACTCGGAACAGTCATTCGTTATGGTGTCGCACGCGGGGTGTTCTCAAATGAAGCAGGCCTCGGTTCTGCACCGATCGCTGCGGCTGCTGCCCGTACCGACTATGCAGGACGCCAGGCTCTTGTATCCATGACCCAAGTATTCATTGATACTATTATCGTTTGTACAATGACAGGGTTAACGATCGTCATGGCAGGTCAATATCAAGGCGGGCTGGACGGCGCCGACTTGACTTCTACTTCATTCCAAATTTTCCTTGGGGATGTAGGGGCGTATATTGTAACCATAGGCTTAGTCTTCTTTGCCTTCTCTACCATTGTCGGTTGGTCCTACTATGGAGAAAAATGCTTCGGTTACTTGACGAAACAACGATTCATCGGTGTTTACAAGATAGTATTCGTAGCATTCGTCCTTGTAGGATCCGTATCCCAACTGAGCACAGTATGGGTTTTCGCTGATGTCATGAATGGCTTAATGGCCTTCCCGAACTTGATCGGACTATTACTCCTATCCGGGGTCGTAGCCGCCGAAACGAACAAGTTCCTGAAAGTCGCCAAGAAAGAAAAACAACAAGAACGCGAACAACGCCAAGCCGGTTAACCTTAGAATCTAATCAACCATTCAAAAAGAGCTTACAGCCACAAATTGTACTGTAAGCTCTTTTTTTGATGAAACCCCAACTTTATAAATGCTCCCTATTCTTGAAAATTCAGTTTCGAGACTTTTGTTGAGTGGAGGGGGGCTGCGGGGAATGGCTCGCTTTCCGCAGGAGCGCGGTGAGCCTCCTCGGACTGCGTCCTGTGGGGTCTCACCAAGCACTTTTCTCCCGCAGGGGGCTCGCCATTCCCCTCCGCCCTTTTGCCATAAAAGTATCTCGAAACCACTTCCGGAATAAACTGCTTTTATGCCCATGGTAATTGAAGGGGAAAGAACTCCTAAGGACGCTATTCTGCATACGAAAAGCTTGTTATAGAGCGCTTTATGCTTATAACACCAGGATAGTGGAAGGCACCTCCCACAGGAAAGGGTTCGTTTCTCACCTTCATGGTATGGGGTGGTTGGGAAGCTGCGAGACTCCCGTGGGAGAAAGGAGATAGGCGAGATCCCGCAGGACGAAGTCCGAGGAAGCTTGCCACTCCCCCACAGGAAAGCGAGTTGCTTCCCAGCCACCCCTAACGCTCAACACGACAAACGAACCCCGAAGTCTCGAAATCGAGTCTTCCACAATCCTGCCAGATTATTTAATAAAGGTATGGTCACGCTAAGGGGGTGATGCAGTCTGGGCCTTCGTTTTTTGCGGAATTCACATAGTCGCTAACTTCATAGGCTCGGAGGTCGTCCATGGTCAGCTGTTCAACAAAGCCTTTGGCATCTGACGGTGACCATTTCACTGGTTCGATCCACTGATCTTGCCTTCCTTTCGGCAGTATGACAGGCATCCGGTTGTGGATCGGAGCCATGAACTCATTCGCATCCTGAGTGAGAATCGTGCAGGTGTAAAGAGACTCTTCCTCCCCCTCCCACTGGTCCCACAATCCGGCAAAAGCAAAAAGGGGACGGTTTTCCGGTTGAATTCTAACGGGTTGTTTTCCTGATTCAGTTTTCTGCCATTCATAAAAACTATCCGCTACAATCAAGCAGCGCTTTTGACTCATCAGCCTTTTGTAGCTGGGTTTTTCATGAGCTGTTTCACTTCTGGCGTTAATCATTTTATAGCCAATTTTAGGATCTTTGGCCCACGATGGGACAAGCCCCCATTTCATATAACCTGCACGCTTTTGCTTTCCATCATGGATGACCGCCAGTACCTTTTGCCCCGGTGCGATGTTGTACCGTGGTTCATAGCCGTCAATTGGTCTTTCTATTCCGTACTCTCTCAATATTTCCGCTTCTTCTGCTAATAGAGTGTATCTTCCGCACATATCATCGCCTCCTTTTGTTACACCGTGAGCCAATGCTAAAAGTAAAACCCCGGCCAAATTCAAAATCCGAAACGCCGGTCAATCTTGCTTTGATATTGTTTGAATGCCCCTGACTGGTTCAATTTCCTCTTTTCCATCATCATGTCGAAGCGAAGCTTTTTTTCTTTCCATTCTTTTTTATAGTGAGCGGATAACTGAGGGTCTGTAACTTCGGCTAGGAGATCTTCAATTTCTACCATCTCTTTTTTTAGGATCATTTCTTCAGGCAGCATGTTGGCATTCTTCAAAATCCGGTAACTGTTTCTAAGTTCTGGAGGCAGATGAGCGAATTCGTCTTTGGACAGCGGTTTTCCTTTCCCTGGCAAGTTGTCGAAATCCCCTTTTTTCATGGATTGTTTAATCTTTTCTTCAATCAAATGTCCATAATCCATCTTTCTGCCTCCTATCCTTTCTTCGACCCATAGGCTTTCATTGCATCTAACTCTTTATTTTCGATTGGTTCATGGATCATCTTGATTTCACGTTGGCCTTTCGGTTTTTGAAGGTCTTGATAAACTTCTTCTGAAAGGGTAAGCCCAACACGACTTGCATCTTCAACGGATTGCGAGTAAATGACTTTTTTCAAATTAGAAAAACACATGGCTGTGAGACACATCGCACAAGGTTCCCCACTCGCATACATCGTACAATCACTCAAATCAATCGCCCCCCGTGCTTGCTGAGCTTTCTTTATTGCAACCAATTCAGCATGAGCACTGACATCTGGGTGCAGGTGCAGTTCATTCACACCCTCAGCGATAATTTCTCCATCGCAGACAAGGACAGCTCCAAACGGATGCCCTCCACCTTCAACATTCATTAATGCTAATTGTAGAGCCCGTTCTGAAAAAGGATTCATGACCTATTCCCCCTCACTTTTGTAGACGCTTGTTTAGAGATTGCTTCAAACCATCGGCTAGTGGTTCAACAGCTACAATCCGTCTAATTTCAGCGGCATTATCTCGATCGTGGTAGCGCACTTCATTGACATCATCCACCGTCACTCCATCGGGGTGGGACTCAATCAAAGTCATGTAATCCCCCGGGGACACATTTCCCTCCCGTAACACCCTCAAATAAAATCCTGAGAACCCTTTTTCCATGACACGGGCTGGAAAGTCATCGATCCCATGAGTGCGGGCGATGATATAGCATGGTTTCCTCGGCTCAGACACTTGCAGGACGGCGTCTCCGAGCTGAAAAACATCCCCAATACGGACCTCCCGTTCATCAATCCCTTCCACAGTCAAATTCTCCCCAAAAGAAGGAAAACTAAATTCTTGGCTGTAGTGATCTTCCCAGTGCCTATAGTGCTGGGCTGGATAGAGACAGACGGCTTTATCACGACCGCCATGATTCTTTTTATCTGCTTGTTCATCCCCTTCAAAGTTCAGGTAAGTTAAATGAACAGAACCTTTGACAGGGGTTTTCCGATAGGCACTGTTCAACTCGCCTTTATCTGTTTCATAGGTTTCCGGACGGCCGACATTCAAAGATAAGAGTTTATACTTCACTTAAGCTCCCCTCTTTCCACTGCTTGATCCAGGCTGGAAGGTAATCATAACTCCACGCATCCATCGGGTAATCAACAAAAACATCCTCTCCATTTTCATAGAGCGCCTGTATTAACTCATTGATACTTCCGAAATAAAATTGATAAAGAAATTCATAGCTGAACGGTTCTTTTGGCATATGCTGATCGGCACAAACCTGCGGATCACTATAGTTCAAATACGTACGACAAGGAATCGGCCGCACTTCATAAGCCATACACAATTGAGTCTCTGGATCCAGCATCGGACAAGGCAGGTTTAACTTTTTGTATTCCAGCTTCGTCTCTGGTGCTTCATAATCCATAGCCATGGCTATTTGCAATTTATCTTGCTGTTTTTCATAGTAATTTTCCCAATGCGCATAAATCGCTTTTTTTCGATCTTCCGAGAAGTTCTCGATGGAACGAAACAACATTTTCGCTTCCATTTTCGTGATGACAATTGGGAAGTAGCAGCAAAAAGCACACCCCATAAAACAATTCGGCTTCATGGAGGTGAATTCCTCCATCCGCTCGATTTCGTTGTCTACTTCCATCAGGAGACGCTGAAAACCACTCAATATCACAGTTTCCGTATCCTCTTCACTATCCAATAAATCATCTACAATCCCATCGAAAAAAGAAGGATCGATTTCATACGATTGGTTTATTTTTTCACACCGTTTTATAATCTCTTCATGTTTCAAAAAACTCATAAAAAAACTCCTCTGTCTATCGTTAGTACCATTATACATGGGGGATGACTTATGACACCACTTTCTCCCCGACCACGAATTTCCTGTTGTTCAACCCCCAAAAAAATCCTATGATATGAGAAGATATATAAATAGATTATTTCACCTTTGGAGGTACGTCTACATGTTATCAAACGCAGAAATCGGTATCGATCTTGGTACTGCTAATATATTGATTTATTCGAAATCAAAAGGAATTTTACTTAACGAACCGTCTGTTGTCGCCTACAACACAGAAACGAAAAACGTGGTAGCTGTAGGAAAAGAAGCAAAAGAAATGGTCGGAAAGACACCGAGAAACATCATCCCTGTCCGCCCGTTAAGAGATGGTGTCATCGCTGATTATGATATGACCGCACAAATGTTGAAGGAGCTTTTGAAAAAAGTATCCAAAAAATCCGGAATCTCCATGCGTAAACCGACCGTCGTTATATGCACACCTTCAGGCTCAACTTCTGTAGAACGTCGCGCCATTCACAATGCTGTGAAAAGCTATGGTGCTAAAAATGTGCATTTGATTGAAGAACCAATCGCAGCCGCAATTGGTGCTGACCTTCCAGTCGATGAACCCATTGCTAACGTAGTCGTAGATATCGGTGGCGGAACGAGTGAAGTGGCCATCATTTCCTTCGGTGGTGTCGTATCCTGCAAATCCATCCGCACAGGTGGAGACGTCATGGATGAGGAAATCATCCAGCACGTCCGTAAAGCTTACAACGTATTAATCGGAGAGCGCACAGCCGAGCAAATCAAAATGGAAATCGGCTACGCTCTCATCGAGCACCCAGAAGAAACGATGGAAGTAAGAGGTCGTGACATGGTTACAGGTCTACCAAAAACCATCGAACTGAAATCCACGGAAATTCAAGGAGCCTTGAAAGAATCCCTTGAACAACTGCTTGAAACGATTCGTGCAACCCTTGAAGATTGCCCACCGGAACTAAGTGGAGACATCGTAGACCACGGTGTTATCCTTACCGGAGGCGGTTCCTTGCTCAACGGCATGCAAGATTGGCTGTCCAACGAAATTTCCGTACCCGTACACATGGCCCCAAGTCCACTAGAATCCGTAGCCATCGGAACCGGCCGCAGCTTGAAAATGATTCAGAAACTGCAAAAAGCAAGTAAGTAAGAATGAAGTGTGGAACCATCCCGGGAGACTCGACAAGCATAAGACAAGCGGCGCAGTGGAGCGGTCTTCCTCCACGGAGGCGATTGACTTATGTCTCGAGAGTCTGGGTGGTGGAACCGGACAATTCGAAATGCGGAGACGCCCCGGGAGTCCCGACAAGCATAAGACGAGGGGCGCAGTGAGGTGATCTTCCCTCACGGAGGCCATCGACTTATGTCTCGAGGGACTGGGCGTTGGAGCTGGACAAACAGAAGTGTGGAACCACACTGGGAGGCCCGACAACCATAAACCTAAGTTCTGGCGTTCTAATAAAATTCAAAAAATGAAAAACCTCCGGCAATCCCGGGGGTTTTGTTGTTTTCTGCCTTCCTACTACCTTAAAAGTAACAATATTCAAAACGAAAATCCCCTCCCAAGAGAGGAAATAGCATAAGTTGTGTCGAAATACGCAATGAAAGTAGAGATTAATTCACGCTTTTGGTAGAATGTTTCGAAAACCCAGGGAGTGGAAAGATGAGGATAAGGACGATTATTCCACTCTTCCATCTATCGCAAAAGATTACGCAATAAGGAGCAGATTCCAATGAAACTATCTTCTTTACTCAAGTGGTTAACAGGTGGGAGTGAAGCATTCTTAGCTATTCCTATAGCAGGCGGAGCGTTCATTTTCAGTAACGGATGGCTGCCACTTTTATTCATGTTTGTTTTCCACTTGATCACACTCGTAGTATCAGCTAAGGATAAGCGTTCCTACGCAGGAAGTATTCTCGGTATGATCACAAGCGCCATAGGAGCAATTCCTATTGTCGGCTGGGTCATGCATACAGTGACTGCCATTGTTCTTTTAATAGATGCTGGACGGTCCACAAGTCTGGATAATAAATCCTGATAACCTATAGTGCAGGGGGAATAGAGATGTTTACAGTCATATGCCTTTTTCGAGTAAAACAAAAGAATTTGGATGAATTCATAGAATTGAGTAGAAAATCAGGAAATCTCTTAAAGTCTCATGGTGCTCTCGATCATAATATTTATTTTTCCAATAAATTGACCGGCAGCCAAGGATCCATGGGATTTTTGAATGTTGTTGATGTGGAGGAAGATGAGGAACTCGTTCTCGGTCAATCCATATTCAATAGCGAAGATCATTATCATGAAATCATGAGAACAGCAGGATTCGACGATATCATCCAATATTTAGATGATCACATTAAAGATGTTGTAGAAACGACCAGAATTATTACTTCAAGCTTTACAACAGAACGCAGTAAAGAATTAGAAGCATAATTTCTTCGGAGGTGTCGGAATATGAAAATCGTAGTTTTAGGCGCAGGAGCTTTAGGGGCCTATTTTGGAGCACGCTGGCAGGAAGCTGGTCATGAAGTCATTAACCTTGTCCGCGAAGGAAGAGCCGAGCAGATTGAAAAAAACGGTTTGAAGCTACATAGCGAAATGGGGGATTACGAAGTTCCAGATCCTGTGATTGCGAGGAGTCCAGAGGAAATCGAAAGCCCTGACCTTGTTTTTCTTGCCGTCAAAGGCTACCACCTTCATGGTACATTGGACTGGCTGAAAGCTTTGGTAAATAAAGGAGCAAAAGTGTATCCCGTTTTAAATGGCATGGAACACATCAGTATTTTGCAAAAAGAATTGGGAGAGGAAGCTGTTATCGGTGGACTTTCCTACATCATTGCAACCCTAGATGAAGCTGGTCATGTTGTCCATACGAGCCCATTCCATGACCTTGTATTTGGCCCGCTCCATACTTCTCAGCAAGCCATCTGTGAAGAACTTGCCCTCGCGTGTAACCAGGCGAATATGAGTGGAACGTTAAGTACGAATATTTTAGAGGACATGTGGAAGAAGTACATGTTTATCACTGCATTTTCCGGAATTACAACAGCTGTTAATCAACCCATTGGTGTTGTACGAAGTTATCCTCAAACATTCCGTATTGCAGAGCGAATCCTTGCAGAAATGAAAGAACTCGCAAATGCTCACAACATTAGTCTGACAGACGAGCAAGTGCAGCAAGCATTTGAACGCTTACGTGGATTCGATCATGAAATGACTTCTTCGATGCATCAAGATCGACGAAAAGGCCTTCCTCTGGAAGTTGAACACCTTCATGGCGGAGCTTTACGCCTAGGCAGCGAAGTCGGATTGAGCATGCCTTATATCGAAACTATCCATGCGATGATCAAACCTTACGAAGAATACCAACAATGACAAAAAGGGTGCTCCAACTCGGGGGCACCCTTTTCTATCTATTCTTCATCTGCATACTCGTCTACTTCCGGTCGCTTTCCTCTTTTCAATTCCCTGATCGATAATCCGAAGTCCATTTGCAAATGAGGATAATCCTTAAAATTTTCCCAGTCGCCTCCCCACTCAAAGCCAAGACCTTTAGCTACATCTACAATTTCCAACCAATCCGATCGCCCGTTTCCATTTCCATCGTATTCTGTATCCCAAATGACCCGGCCGTCTTCGTGCTCAAGTGCAAAATCGATAGCAAGACCATAATTATGGTAGGACTCACCACCCCTTGCATAAGTGACGATTTTACCCTCAGAAGAACGGCCTTGTTCATATAGCTTATCTTGTCTTTGAACAGAACGGTGACCTTCCGTAATGACGATGTTAATTCCTGCTTCCTGTACCGTTTCGACCAGCTGATCTTTGCGTTTTTCTACCGTCGGGTGAAGGTTCGTGGGCATGGGGACATCTTTTTTATAAAAAACACCTTGAGGAAGTTCCTTTTCTACTTGTGGGACCAAAAAGAAAATTACTAGAGCAACCACGCCAGCAAAAAAGAAAAAGTTCATCAGGTTCGTTAGAATGCGCACTTCCAGCTTCCCTTCTATTCATTTAGTGATTAATTTGAGAATATCACAAGGAGCTTAATAGAGAAATGAATAACTTCCTATTCATAGTCTCCTATAGTATATTTACAGAAACATCCAATTTGGAGGGAGCCTTATGAAATCCGTCTACTTATTACTATCAAACACAGGTACGATCACAAATCAGGCCATCAAAGCATTCACTGCAGCCCCCTATAACCATGCTTCTCTCTCCCTAGATAAAAACATGAAGCGTTTATATAGTTTCGGAAGGCGTCGACCGACAAACCCTTTTTGGGGCGGATTCGTTCAGGAAGACCTTGTTCAAGGGACCTTCAGCTGGTATCCTTACGCGACTTGTGCGGTTTATGAATTAAAAATGACAAGAAGAAAATATCAAAAGCTCGAGCGTCTTCTTAAAGCGTTCGCTAAAAACTATAAAACTTACTTTTACAATTACTTAGGTCTCTTAGGGGTACCTACAAACCAGCCCATTCATGTAAAATCCAGTTATTTTTGCTCCCAATTCGTAGCTGAAGTACTTAAGCGAGCAGGATCCAATCTTTTTCACAAAACCAGTGCACTTGTTACTCCAGATGATTTCCGCGACCACGAAGAACTCCAGTTGATTTATGAGGGACCTCTTTATGAATATCCACATCTCTATTCCAGACCTTATTATCATCCAAAGAAATACAGATCCTTCCCATTCCGGAAGTACATGAAGCAGCAGGTAAGGTCGGAGGTGCTGGGGATTCAAGAAGAGAACGGCGAGCTCTACCAGTTTAGGGACGGCTTCATCAAACCTAAGAAAATCTTAATCTCAAGAAAATGGTACAGAATTAGAAAGTTCCTGAAGCTATAAATCTCACCTCCCACAATAGCTCCCTATTTCGGAAGACTCATTTTCGATACTTTTATTAGGTTTTGAGAAACCACCCGCTTTCCGCGGGAGTCCAGTATCATCCTCAACCTCTGCTCGCGAGGTCTCAGCTAGGACTCTTTTCCTACCAGGAGTCTCGTGGATGCTCAAATGAATAAAAAAGTTTTAGCAATCGTCTGGTCGTTAAATGAATCAATGATTAATGCAAGCCGCAAAAAAATCTATGAAAACTTTCTCAAGACGAATCCATCCCTTTATCAGAACAGCAGATTCGTAGAGTGTTGACAGAGTTAAAAGAGCGAGGATTCGTTACAATCAAACGCGACCGGGCAGGAACACAGATCACAGAGGCCGGGGCTAATTACATCCTCCAAAATTAATGTTCTCCACTTAAGAGAATGATATAATAGTGTCGAATCGACAAAATCAGGGAGAGAGACATGACGATGGGACTACAGACTAGAAAATCCAGTAAAACGTTCTATGAATTATTCATGATCGCTCTTGCCGCCCTTTCCGTCGCCACTATATGGCAGCAAACCGGATATAACAGTGTGATCGTTTGGACGACATGGTCCATCTTCTTTCTCGACTTCCTTTATCGTTTATATAAAGCTGACAGCAAATGGGGTTTTATAAAGAAACACCCCTTCATTGTCATCGCCGCCATTCCCCTTGATGCGATTTTTCAGTTTGCGAGATTTGCTAGAATCCTTCATCTCTTGAGGTTGAAGTCCATCACAAAGTATTACACAATGCCCTTCATACGTTTCCTTAAAAGGCAGCATCTCTTAACAGTGACTGGAGCCACATTCATTCTTGTATTCCTTTTGATCATTCCCTTAAATTTAATTGAAAATGAATTAGACAGTTATGGAGATGCGTGGCTAAGTGCCATCCTTTCCCTCACCTTCTTCGGGAGGTCTGGATTTGAACCAGAAACGATGGCGGGACATATCATCATCGTCGTCTTCACCATCCTCGGGGTCATCCTTCATGGGCTGGTGATCAGCACAACGTTTGATTACTTAATGCAAACTCCCCTATTCCAATCCATAAAAAATAAATTCACCGATAAATAAAAGCCGCCATAATATGAGCGGTTTTTTTCATGCCTTCCTTGGTTGATCAACGTTTAAATCCTTATTGAAAAAGGAATCATAACCGAGACACCCATTTTTTGGAGGTGAAAGAGTGGCTGATCAAAAACGAAACAAAGTATCTGAAAACGACCAAAGTTTTCAAGAAAAACTAAAAAAAGAACGCTTGATTGACGGCATTCCTGATGAAGAAGTTAAAAAAGAAGAACGAGAACAGAATAAAGGAAGAAAATCCAAACAGGACTCGGTTACGGAAGAAGACTACGATGAGGACCTTCGTCCTTAAGATCGGAAATGAGGTGAAACGTTGACAAGTTTCAAGGCATATAAAGTCGATCAGAGCGAAGAAGGTATACATGGTTCGGTGCAAAAACTTTCTTTCTCGGACCTGCCTTCAAGCGATGTTCTAATTAAAGTCCATTATTCCAGCATCAACTACAAAGACGGGATGGTTACCCAACCGGATAACCCCCTCGTCAAAAATTATCCGATTATACCAGGCATTGATTTGGCCGGAGAAGTGGTTCGTTCCTCTGATGAAAAATTTAAAGAGGGCGATTCCGTGATCGCTACCAGTTATGAAATCGGCGTCAACCATCATGGTGGGTATAGTGAATACGCGAGCATCCCGGCCGAATGGGTCGTCCCTCTTCCAGAAGGATTAACGACAGAAGAAGCGATGATTTACGGCACAGCCGGTTTCACCGCTGCCCTCTCCCTTCACCGATTAGAAGAGAACGGCTTGACTCCTGAGCAGGGACCCGTACTGGTGACAGGAGCTTCCGGCGGTGTCGGCAGCATTGCAGTTGCTATGCTTGCTAAAAGGGGTTATACCGTGGAAGCGAGCACAGGGAGCCCTGAACATGAAGAATACTTAAAAGACTTAGGCGCTTCTAAAATCATTTCTCGTGAAGAGGTTTATGACGGAAAGCTTCGAGCCATAGCAAGCGGACGTTGGGCTGGCGCTGTCGATCCTGTTGGAGGATAACAGCTTGCCTCCCTTCTTGGTCAATTGAAGTATGGAGGTTCTGCAGCGGTAAGCGGATTAACAGGAGGTACTAAAGTGCCGACACAGGTTTACCCTTTTATTTTACGGGGTATAAGTCTTATTGGTATTGATTCCGTCAATTGCCCAATGAACCTTAGAAAAAAAGTGTGGCATCGCATGGCCAATGACTTAAAAACCAAAGAAGTCTTCGACCGGATTAAAGTCGTTCATACTCTGGACGAAGTTCCTGAAACAGTCGAAAATATTCTACAAGGAAAAACACGCGGTCGGTCGATCGTGAATCTTATGAATGGATGGTAGTTTCCCAAAACGTATACTATTGACAACTATAAATATAGAGCTTATAATGTTTTGATAGTGCCTTCAAAAGAAGGTAACTCGGAAAAGAAAAGAGTGATTTGTATGAGACTGGCATTCTGCTACGTTTTGATACAACTTAATCACACTGGATCAGCTTCGGAGCTGTAAGGATGCAATAGAGGTAGGGATTGCGTCGTTTAAGTTGCCAAAAACTACCATGTAGAATTTTTGAACCGCGGCATTAACATGGACAAAGTTCCACAACACTTGTTTTAAAAACAAGTAGGTAAAACTTGATATTTTCCGAAAGTATACAAAGCGAGAAGGACTGCAGTCCTTCTCGCTTTTCCAATTTATATAGGTTTAAAGAGATTCGTTCATGGTAATATAAGCCATAGAAGTATAGAAGGAGGCTTAGAAATGTCCCGGTACTTAGACCGTATTGAACCGGAAGATGTCCGCTTTCTTATGGACTTATCAGAATTCAAAACCATCGTACTGGATATGCTCGGCGAAGCCCGGAATTTGGTAAACATACAGATTAACTACGATTTTCTTGATGAGCCTGAAGGAGACACACTCGTCCGTCCGATGGTCCAACTCAATGAAATCAGTAAGTTCACAGAAGAAGACCGTCATACATTGCTGAAAACCGGATTTTCCATTGATGGCGAGCCTTTCGATAACGGGGACTATGCCATGGAGCAAATCTTCGGTGCGGAGTACACGATTCTTGCGATTACAGAAGATGAAGATGGTGCTTTTTTTACGATTGAAATGCCATATAGAAATTTTGAAAAACAAAAGAGCCATATGTAACCATACTTACTTTAAATATCTCTCTAAAAGTCAAAGAGCCCATGTTTTTTCATGAGCTCTTTCTTTTTGCAATGGAGCTATTCTTAGGAATGTATGTTTTTCACTCGACCGACTTGACCGTCTTCCAAGCGTACTTTTATTCCGTGAGGGTGGTTCGGGGACTTTGTGAGAATATCCTTTACTTTCCCGCTGGTCAGCGCACCTGTTCGTTGGTCTTTTTTCAGGACGATATCTACTTCTGCCCCTATTTTAATGTCACTTCTTTTTTGTCCATTCATTTTGGAACCTCCACATTCAGTCTCTCCCGTATTCTATCACAATTCCCCAACCCGTCACTTATTCAACTAAAGCTCCCGTTTGTGGAAGACTCAGTTTCGAGATGTTTGTTGGAGTTTAGGGGCTCCGGGAAACAGTTCGCTTTCCATGGGGCGGGCGCTGAGCCTCCTCAGGCTTCGCCTTCCGGGGTCTCACCTGTCCCACACGTCCCATAGGAGTCTCACCGTTTCCCTCCGCCCCTTGACCATAAGAGTATCTCGAAACCACTTCCAGAATAAGCGGCCCTCTATCGTAATGGGAGTTGGTGTATTCAACTCTCAAACAAGCAGTAAACTATACTCTAACGCTTGCTATAGAGCGCTTCTCAACTAGAAAGCAGTTATTATGGAAGACGCTCCATTCGTGTACGTGGGTTCGTTTATCTCATCTCTCGAGTGGGGGGGGTTGGGAAGCTGCGAGACTCCCGTGGGAGAAGGAGATAGGCGAGATCCCGCAGGACGTAGTCCGAGGAAGCTTGCCACTCCCCCACAGGAAAGCGAGTAGCTTCCCAGCCACCCCTGACGCTCAACATGGCAACGAACCCCGAAAACATCTCGAAACTGAGTCTTCCACAATTCTGCCAGTTAGTTGAATAATAACTTTACTTTTATAAAGATGAACATAAAAAAAGCACTCGCTTCAGAGTGCTTTTTTTATGTTTGATTAACTGCTGTAATTAAATTGATTTTGAATTTTACCTTCTTTTGTATGGATGACCGCTTGAGTCCCTTTGTTTTGAGCGATTTCTTTCGCGCGATCAATCGCATCCTGTTTGTTTTCGTACACTTTCGTCGGTTGTTCCGCACCTTCCGCTTTTACTGCCCAACCTTCTTCATGAGAAACTACATGTTCTGCTTGATTTCTACTTTCAGCCACTTTGAATTCCTCCTTGAATAATTATTATATAACCTATATATCCTGTAACGATAAGTCGTAAACCTAAGATTCTCCATCCATTTACATTTTTTCCTGAATGTTTCCATCTTTTTTATGGATCACTACTTGTGTGCCTTTGTTTTCAGCAATCTCTTTCGCTCGGTCAATCGCATCCTGCTTTTTGTCAAAAACATCGGATGGCTGTTTTGCATCTTCCGTCTTAACTGCCCAACCTTCTTCGTGTGCGACTACATGCTGTCCTTTTTCCAGGAGTTCTGGACGACTCTCTCCCTGCCTTCCTTCTTCATCCCTTGTTTTCAGGTTTTTATCGCTCATTTGCTTTACACGATTGATTTCTTTTTCATCTGCATTTTCATACCATTCTTTCGCCTGCTCTGTAGCAATAGGGATGGCCTGCCCCTCTTTATACCCTTCGTCAATCATGGCGTTCGCTATATCAATCGCTTTTTTCCTAATAGATGTCTCCAAATTTTTAAAAGAACTTGGATAATCGTCTGTATCCCATGGCATTTTAATCGTCCTCCTCGTTGATTGTTTATCTTTATCATTCCCTTCAACAAAGCGTCATTAAACCAATCGGGGACCTTCGTCGAATTGAAACAAGAGGAAAAATAAGATACGATATTAACGTCGATAAGTTAGAAAAAATGACATACTTTGATATTTTATTACCAAAATTTTGGATGCTTTCCATCACTATTTTAATCGAGCATAGGAGGTATTTTCTTGAATATAAGCATTCATCCTCTTGGAGATCAGGCTCTCCTTATTGATTTTGGAGAATCTATAAATGAGGAGACCAATCAACAAGTACGTCAAGCTGCCGCAAAACTAGATGAACAAAAGCCCAAATGGATGATTGAATACATCCCAGCTTTTTCTACTCTAACCATTCTTTATAACCCCTTCTACATAGCTAAACAAATACAAATAAGTTCAAAAGAGATCCTTCCCTATGAATGGGCTCGAACAGAAGTATTAGCCTTATTATCCCAATCTTCTTCCTATTATTCTGAAGAGAGGACAATAGAAATACCTGTGTGTTACGGAGGCGAATGGGGCCCGGACCTCTCCTTTGTCGCTTCACACAATAGCATGAGTGAAGAAGAAGTCATAGATACCCACATGAAGGGGAATTACCTTGTTTATATGATAGGATTCGCACCTGGCTTTCCTTATATTGGAGGAATGGATAAAAAAATCGCCGCCCCTCGCCGTGATGATCCAAGGCTCTCTATCCCTTCAGGTTCAGTTGGAATTGCAGGAGAGCAAACAGGAGTATATCCTATCGAAACTCCAGGAGGATGGCAGTTGATCGGCCGAACTCCACTCAAACTTTTTGAACCTGACAAAGATGAACCTTCTCTCCTTCAAGCAGGAGACCGCATTCGTTTTACACGTATTGATAAAGCGGAATATGACCAATTAAAGGAGGGCGGCCAATGATTTCGGTATTAAAATCAGGATTGATGACGACCATTCAAGATACAGGCCGGTATGGCTATCAAAAGGATGGAGTTATTGTCAGTGGCGCCATGGATCCACAGGCCCACCGGATCGCGAACCTCCTCGTCGGAAATTCTGCCGATGCTGCTACAATGGAAATCACGCTCATGGGGCCTGTCCTTGAATTTCAAGAAGATGCCTTCATCGCTATTTGCGGTGGTAACCTTACACCCATGATTGACGGTGACAGTGTTTCCATGTGGAAACCTTTGTACATAAAAAAAGGAAGTGAGCTTCGTTTCGGCCAACCCAAGAAAGGGTTCAGAACTTACCTTTCCATTGCCGGAGGATTTCAGGTGCGGAAAGTCATGGGAAGCTCGTCTACATATCTACGGGCAAACATGGGTGGTTTTGATGGACGGACATTAGAAAAAGGAGACCAGCTCCGTTTTGGTCATCTCGACTCTCAACCTCAACATTTGAAAGAACAACTCAAAACTGCGGACAAAGCTTTATCTTTTAAAGAAGCCTCCTGGTTCGTCGGTCCTGAGTTCACCAATTATACAAAAAATGACCAGCCGATCCGAGTCATGCCTGGCCGTGAGTTTGACTTATTCACAGAGCAGAGTAAAGAAGATTTTTTTAACGGGCCATTTCAAATCGATTCGAAATCAGACCGAATGGGATACCGATTAAACGGCACGGCTTTAAATCTTGAAAATAAGAAAGATATCGTTTCAGAAGCCGTTACATTCGGCACCATTCAAGTGCCTCCAGATGGAAATCCGATCTTACTATTAGCGGACCACCAAACCACGGGTGGTTATCCAAAGATCGGACAAGTGGCTTCCATCGATTTGCCGAGAATCGCACAAATGCGCCCAGGGGAAAGTGTCAGTTTCTCACCTATTACTCATGAAGAAGCTCAACGCCTGCTTTTAGAAAAAGAAAAAAACTTGAAACAGTTACAAAGAGGAATAGAAACAAAACTACGTTAAGGAGGAGATTCCATGCATATCGTCGATTTGAATTGTGATATGGGAGAAAGTTTCGGTCGCTATACCATTGGCCGCGACGAAGAAATCTTAAAATACGTTACATCCGCGAACATTGCATGCGGATATCACGCCGGGGATCCTACCACTATGAAAAAAACGGTGCAGAGAGCGTTGGAGCATAACGTTGGAATTGGAGCCCACCCAGGCCTGCCAGATCTAGCCGGGTTCGGGCGACGACCAATGGATATTTCTGAAGAAGAAGCTTATGATATGGTTGTCTATCAAATCGGAGCTCTCAAAGGATTTGTCGATACGGAAGGTGGCCGGTTACAACACGTCAAACCCCACGGCGCTCTGTTTAACATGGCTGCGAAAGATCAACCGTTGGCACGTGCCATTGCCAAAGCTGTTTACGATGTGGACCCAGAACTAGTTCTCTTTGGACTGGCCGGAAGTGAACTCGTGAAGGCCGGACATGAACAAGGACTTAAGACTGCAAGCGAAGTATTCTCGGATCGTACCTATCAACAAGATGGATCACTTACTTCACGAAGAGAGCCAAACGCGCTCATCACCGATCACGAACAAGCGGTTGAACAAGTGATTCGCATGATTAAAGAAAACAAAGTCCATACCGTACAGGACACGGATATCGATATTGATGTGCACACGATTTGTATCCATGGTGATGGAGAAAGCGCCATCGATTTCGCCAATTATATTACAAAAGCCTTGAAAGAATCAGGAATCACACTCCAATCCATTGGTGAATTTATCACAAAATAAGCAAACAATAGAAAACATATATCACAATAAACATAGCAAAGGAGCTACTCCATGAAGGAACAATCGACAAGAAGTCTCCTGTTAGGGGCCGCTTTCCTGATGGCAACGTCCGCCATCGGTCCTGGCTTTCTAACACAAACGACTCACTTCACTCAACAACTTGCAGCAAGTTTCGGATTTGTCATCTTAATCTCCATTATTATAGACATCGGGGCCCAACTGAACATATGGCGAATTATTGCCGTATCGGAAAAACCGGCTCAGGACATCGCCAATAACCTACTCCCAGGCCTTGGAGTATTTCTATCTGTACTGATTGTTGCCGGTGGATTAGCCTTTAATATTGGAAATATCGCAGGGGCTGGCCTTGGTACCAATGTACTTTTCGGAATCTCGCCTGAAATGGGGGCATTATTCAGCGGCGTTGTCGCCGTCGCCGTATTCCTCGTGCGTGAAGCTGGGAAAGTCATGGACCGATTCGCACAGATTGCAGGATTTGTCATGATTGCACTAACGATCTTTGTCATGTTCTCTGCCCAACCACCTGTTGGAGAAGCCGTAACGAAAACATTCGTCCCTGATACCATTGATTTTCTGGCTATCATCACGCTCGTCGGTGGAACCGTTGGAGGATATATTACCTTCGCCGGCGGCCACCGTCTTCTAGATGCAGGGGTGAAAGGAAAAGAAGCACTCCCACAAGTCACGAAAAGTTCCGTGTCGGCAATCGGAATTGCTTCCGTCATGAGGATCTTCCTTTTCCTTGCTTCCTTAGGTGTTGTAGCCTCAGGTTTCACACTAAACCCTGAAAACCCACCCGCTTCTGTTTTCCAGGCAGCAGCAGGAAATGTCGGTTACAAAATCTTCGGTGTCATCATGTGGGCCGCTGCCGTAACTTCTGTAGTCGGAGCCGCTTACACCTCCGTTTCATTCATTCGTACTTTTAATAAAACAATCAACAAGCATCACAAATGGTTCATAGTCGCGTTTATCGTTATTTCAACCACCGTTTTCGTTTCTGTCGGTGAGCCTGTCAAAGTATTGATCCTTGTTGGCTCGTTAAATGGTTTGATTCTGCCAATTGCACTAGGTGTTATGCTGGTTGCGGCATATAAACAAAAAATTGTCGGAGATTACAAACATCCGCTATGGTTGACCATCTTCGGAGTCCTGATCGTCATTGCCATGTCATACATGGGCGTCATGTCACTCATCCAGGGCATTCCAAAACTATTCGGTTAACCTTCCCAAAGAGCTCAGTCCCACTGAGCTCTTTTTTCATACACAAAAGCTCCCGTTTGTAGAAGACTTAGTATCGAGATGTTTCGGGGTTCGTTTACCGTGTTGAGCGGTGGGGGTGGCTGGGAAGCAACTCGCTTTCCTGTGGGGGAGCGCCGAGCTTCCTCGGACTACGTCCTGCGGGATCTCGCCTATCTCCTTCTCCCACGGGAGTCTCGCAGCTTCCCAATCACCCCAATTGATGTATGTGTGAAACGAACCCCTATACCAAGATGGGCTGTCTCCTTCCCAATCAGAAGCAGTTATAAAACGCTTTATATCAAGCTTTCACATCCAGAATTAGAGGCTATAGTATATATATTTCCACTTTCGCTGTGAGTAGGAGCAAATGATTCCAGAAGCTGTTTCTACACACTTATTTGACTAGGGGCGGAGGGGAATGGCGAGACTCCTGCGGGAAAAAAGTGCATGGTGAGACCCCGCAGGACGCAGTCCGAGGAGGCTCACCGCGCTCCCGCGGAAAGCGAGCTATTCCCCGTAGCCCCCATACACTCGACAAAAGTCTCGAAACTGAGTCTTCCACAATCCTGCCATATACTTTAATAAGGGAACTGGTTATCCAAAGAACCTTTTTGCTCGTGTTTTTAATGGAAGAGGATTACACTGGAAGAAACCTATACATAAGGAGTGGTTTGGTTGAGTAATTTGGATACTTGGAAGAAAGTGGATCAATACTTTATCGATCAGTTAATTCCCGCAGACCCTGTCATGGAGAACGTGCTAAAAGCAAACGAAGAAGCAGAACTCCCTTCCATCGACGTGTCTGCCACCCAAGGGAAGATGCTTCAACTTTTCGTGAAAATGAAAGCCGCGAAAAATGTATTGGAAATTGGCACACTCGGTGGATACAGCACCATCTGGATGGCGAAAGCCCTACCTGAAAATGGTCATGTCACTACTCTCGAATTTAATCCGAAGCATGCGGAAGTGGCCGCCAGGAATATGGAAATGGCAGGAGTAAGGGATAAGGTAGAAGTGATTGTCGGTCCCGCGCTTGATGCTCTGCCCACATTAGAAGGGCGTGAACCCTTTGATTTTATCTTTATCGATGCGGATAAGAATAATAATCCTCACTATATCAAAGAAGTTCTTAAGTTATCTAAACACGGAACGACAATTTTAGTAGATAATGTCGTCCGGGATGGAAGACTGCTCGACTCAGAAAGCAAGGATAAGAGTATTATGGGCATACGAGAGATGTTTGACTTATTAAATAATCACCCACAACTTGATTCCACAGCCTTTCAGACTGTGGGAAGCAAAGGGTATGACGGTTTTGTCCTTGCGGTCGTAACAAAGTAGAGGCTGGGACATAAGTGAAAAATAATCGGTTACCAGTTCAAATTATCAATATAAAAACGCAGGAAATCAAGATTTTCAAATAAGATTTCCTGCGTTTTATTCATTTTAAAAGGGTTTTGTCCCAGCCTCTACTTGAATTTGATCCACACCGCTGTCCTGTCATCGATATGGAGTGAATGTTTATTTAGGTGGTCCGTCAATTCATGAACATAGGTTTCCAACCCTACTTCTCGGATTCTATGATACGTCTCTTCGAGGGTAAGTTCCGGATGAAAGAAACCATCAGAAATAAGTAAGAGGCTTCGGATACCTTTTCTATCTATTACTCCCTGATCAAGATAGTCCATCACTTCAGGCATTCCATTAGCAACGGTATAGCCGCCTTCCACATTCGCGAGCCGACGATTGTAGCGAAGCTTGTTTATTCGTATATCATAATAACTTTCGGGAGGTATTTCCTCCCCGCCCTCTCTTCTTTCGGCACGTTTTTGCTTCGCTCTTTCGCTAATTCCTTTTACAGAGTCCGTTGTGACGACAGTAAAATTTCCAGCCTCATCCTCTATGAGAAACATAGAGTCTCCAAGTTGGACATAATGAATGTGGTCATCCTTGATTTCAACAACAGACACACATGTGGACCAACGTTCTTCTCCGAGGTCTGTCTTGACAGCATGCCTTTCCATCTCTTCCTTCAGATGAAGGTTCGCTTCTTCTACCGCATGCCTTAACCCTTCTCCACCCTTTAACCCCTCCATTTTAGTTTTGAAAATTTGTGCGGCAAGGTATGCTCCATTATGGCCTGCTTCATCCTCAAAACAGACGAGGGGGGTAGCCCCATCTAAAACGCCATAAATACCAGCTTGTTCGTTTAGTACCAGGGCATCTTCACATTCCTTTTTTACCGGGCTCTTTTTTTGGATATGCTCTACGGATATGACGTTCAAGTAACGACCTCCTTTTTCACCCAATCCTCTTTTAACATCCCATAAACCACATGATCCGTATATTCGTCATAAAGCCGGGCTGCTTGACGGATGATACCTTCCTGCTTGAAACCCAAACGCTCCGGCACTCCCCGGCTCTTTTTATTCTCAGATGCCGCTCGAATTTCAATGCGGTTCATCCCCAGCGTTTCAAACGCATAGTCGAAAAGGACTCTACAAGAACGTGTAAGCAGTCCCTTCCCTTTGTAATCGGACCCCATCCAGTAGCCGATGCTTGTAACTCTGTTTTTCTCATCAATTTCATGAAAGTCAATGACACCTGCGATGTTTCCTTTAAAAAGAATACAAACAGTCAGACCGTTGTTTTCTGCATAGCGGCGTAAACTCATCTTTATGTAATTCCTTGTATCTTCGACTTCTTTCGTAAAATGGATCCATGGAAGCCATGTCTTTATGTGGTCCCTGGAACGATCTGATAATTCGAATAGCTCTTCCGCATCGCGGTGATCAATCATTTTCAGTGATAATTCTTCATCGATTCTGTGTTCAAACATTGGTCCTCTCCCCCTTTTTATCTGTGATCATTTGTATTCGACAGAATCCTCGCTTCTTCCTGCAAAAAAAGTACGACAGAACAAGTCTGCCGTACTTTTTATATATTATGGCTTCAAGACCAGCTTTCCTTTTGTTTTTCTAGCTTGCATGACCTCATGTACATGAGCCGCTTCCTCTAAATCAAACACCCCGCCAACGGTCAACTGCAATTCTCCCGACTTAATCATTTTTAGTAAATGATTCAAGCTTTTCTCAAAAAGGACGGGTTTCTTCATAATCTGCGGTAAAAAGAATCCGATCACCGATAGATTACGATTCATTAACCCAGAGGGATACATTTGAGCTGGCTCTCCACTGGCTACCCCATAAACAACGACTCTTCCGAATGCTCTCATGCATTTGACGGTCTCGTGAAAAATATCGCCTCCAGCCATTTCAAGTGCCACATCGACGCCTTTTCCCCCTGTCGCCTCCATTACTTCTTCACGCCAATTTGGACTTGTGTAATTGATCGCATGATCAGCCCCTAAATCACGGGCCAGCTCCAACTTTTCTTCCGAGCTTGCTGTCGCAATCACATTTCCCGCGCCGAAAAGTTTGGCTAGTTGGACGGCGAGAGAACCAACTCCCCCAGCCGCTGCATGGACAAGGACGGTTTCCCCTTTTTCCAGCCTCCCCATTGTTGTGAGTATATGATAAGCGGTTAACCCTTGTAACGGTAAAGCAACAGCCGTTTCATCTGTAACTTCGTTTGGAATGGGAATCAAGGTACTCTCTTTCGCCTTAACATATTCTGCATAACCTCCTGAGCCAATGAGAGTCACTACACGGTCTCCCTTAGAGACACGGCTCACCCCTTCACCAACTTCTTCCACGATCCCGGCTACTTCTGCTCCAGGGATAAAAGGAAGTGGTGTAGGTACTACATACGCCCCTTCACGCCTTGCTGTGTCCGCATAGTTCACTCCTATGGCTTGAACCTTGAGAAGAACTTCCCCTTCGTCAAGTTCTGGACGCTCGACATCAACCTTTTCCAATACGGAAGGTCCTCCATATTCTTTGAACTGGATTGCTTTCATTGTTTTCCTCCTCATTTCCCAACGAAGTTAGGTTTTCTCTTTTCCTTGAATGCCTGCACGCCTTCTTTATGGTCCTCCGTTGAAATCATCATAGCCTGTGTCATTCTTTCTTGTTCAAGAATGGCAGCTAAGTCTGAACGGTCGGCCTGGTCCACAATCTTTTTCATCATCCCCATGGCTCGGCCCGGACCTTTGGAAAGAGCAAGGGCATAGTTCATCGCCTCATCTTCTAAATCAGCCAGTGGAATGACACGATTGACAAGTCCCCATTCGGCTGCTGTTTCGACAGGAATTGGTTCTGCGCGGAACAGCAATTCTTTCGTCCGGTAAGGGCCCAGCAATCTTGATAAAAAGTAATGGCCGCCACCGTCAGCAACAAGTCCGACTTGTGCAAAGCTAAGCACAAATTTGCTTTCTTCCCCTGCCAGAATCTGATCACAGGCAAGGGCGAGGTTGAATCCGGCCCCCGCTGCGTATCCATGCACCACGGCAACTACTGGCTTAGCTAAATCTTTGATCTTTAATATCAACCGATTCAGTTCCCCAACATGATCATACAATTGTTGAGCATCAGCAGAACCCATGGATTTCACATCTCCGCCAGCTGAAAAAGATCGACCAGCGCCTGAAAGGACCACAACTTTCACATCATCATTACGTTCAGCTTCACCGAGGGCTTCCTGCAGCCCGATGATCATTTGATCCGAAAAAGCATTCAAAGCGTCCGGTCTGTTCAGCACACACGATAATACCGGACCTTTTATGTCGACAGTTAAGTGATCATTACCTAATTTCATTCTTGTCATCTCCTTTTTTATGATACATACTGACCTGCTGCAATCATTCGATCGGCAAGCTGACGGTTCCTTTCCATCGACCCTCCCCATTGATATTCACTCAATAGCACGGGGATATGACGTAACGTTTGAACACGTTCCTCCCCTTGTAACAGCGCGGACAAGAGCTGCGTGATTGAACGCTGTACGTTCAATGCTGAGTGTTCAATTAACGTATAGGTCATCATTTCTTTCAATGGAAGGCTTGGGTCTTTCGCATGTTCCGCTTTTCTCGTCCTTAAGACCGCGGACTCGACACGATAAATTTCAATAGCAAGATCAGCAAGCTTCATTAATACTTCTTGTTCTTCCTGTATGGCTTTTCCATACATGCGATAAGCTGCTCCTGCACAAACAAGATACAAATCCTTCATAAGCGCGAGAACTTCCAGACATTGATCAGATCGTTTATATCCACCATTTTTCAGTGAATATTCTGCTTTTTCCATAAGTGATGCAGCATCAAATTCTTCTTTCGCTGCTTTTTGGAAAAAGGCACCCGGAATCAATAGACGGTTAATTTCATTGGTTCCTTCAAAGATCCGGTTGATTCTTGAATCTCGATAAGCTTGTTCAATCGGATATTCCTTGATGAATCCCGCTCCTCCATGCAGCTGCAAGGCCTCATCTACCACTTCGTCCAGAGTTTCTGATCCGGTGACCTTACAAATTGCAGCTTCGAGCTTATGCTCATTCATCGCTTTAGCCGTGGCCTGTCGATCCTCTGAATCGTAGTGGCCATGAAGAGAAGCTTCTATATGGCCTGCTGTTCGATAAAGCAGAGATTCTGTACCATAGATTTGCGCGGCCATCGTGGCGAGTTTTTCCTTCGTTGCCGGAAATTCTGCGATGCTTCTTTTAAACTGTTTCCGTTCTTTCACATGGGTAATGGCTAACTGAAAACTGTATTTCGCTGCTCCCATTGTGGCAAACCCTAAATTGAAACGACCTAAATTCAGAACGTTAAGAGCGATCAGATGTCCTTTACCGACATCCCCAAGTAAGTTTTCAACCGGTACCTCACAATCTTCCATCACTACAGAACAAGTAGAAGAACCTTTAATTCCCATTTTCTGTTCTTCTGGTCCGATTGAAAGCCCAGGGAAATCCTTTTCGACAATAAAAGCGGAAAAGTGCTCCCCGTCTACTTTCGCATAGACGATAAACGTATCGGAAAAAGCTGCATTCGTGATATAAATCTTAGTCCCGTTCAATAAATAATGAGTACCTGCTTCATTAAGCACAGCAGTCGTTTTTGCGGATAGGGCGTCTGACCCTGCTTCCGGTTCTGTAAGGCAATAAGCACCTATGTACTCTCCTGATGCGAGTTTAGGCAAATATCTTTCTTTTTGCTCCTTTGTACCAAAATAGGTGATCGGTAACGTAGCAATACACGTGTGGTTCGAATGCGCAACACTATAGCCACTCGCATTCCCCAATGCTTCACCGACGATCCCTTTACTAATCTTATCTAAACCCAGTCCTCCGTAGTTTTCAGGAATACTATGACCGAGCAGTCCTAAATCTCCAGCATGACGCATTTTTTCCGCTACAAAATTGTAATCTCCGTTTTCTATTCGATCTCTATTCGGGTGAATTTCCCGGGTAATAAATTGTCGAGCCGTGGCAGCCATCATTTTATGCTCATCAGTCCGGTCTTCCGGTGTAAACACTGATTCCTCTGAAACCTCCGAAATCAAAAACTCCCCACCTCGAACGTTATGCTGAACTGGTTGCATTTTTACCCTCCTTGATTTGTCCGCTTTCACGGTCATACGTTAGTATAGATTCAAATAAACCTTCCTCAGCAACAAAATCAATCTCTTGAGGATCAAGCCCGGCATTTACGAGTAATTTTCCAATCCTGCAGGTTCTTAATAATTCCTTTGCAGTACCACTTCCCTCATAAAAACCGAGAGCTGTAACAGCTGCATCGGAAAGCCTCCACTTGCCCTTCTTTTGCATGTGATAGACTAAACTGCCGACACCATAGAAGTCTTCGACCGTAAATTTCCCGCTTGACCCTGCACAGACGAGCACGACATCTTCTTCTATATGATGCTCTGCCAAATGAACCGCCATCGCTGGATTGTTCAGGAGTGAAGAGGCATATAGAGAAGATGCTAGTCTTGATTGATGTAAGGCGACCGTTCCATTTGTTGTCGTTAAAATCAGGTGTTTATTCTGGATGATCGACTTCAAATAAGTTCTTAGTGGTGGTTCGAAACCATCAATCCTTCTCCCTTTATCTTCTCCAGCCATGACGAAGGGATCTTTGAATTGTTCTGCTTTTTTCCGAGCTTCTTCCACGCTGAATACAGGAATGACACTGGCCGCACCATCTGCGATCGCTGCTGTAATGGTCGATGTGGCAAATAAGACATCAAAGACGACGACAACTTTCCCCTTCAGCTCTTCCGACTGAATGTCTTCTTTCTTGAAGATGACTTGAACTTCTCCCATACTAGAGACCTGCTGTTTCTTCCGCATGACGGATCAAATGATTGACGAAAACGTGCATGCCTGCAAACCTTGGATCTTCGGTTTGTCCATTTTTGTAGCGATAATAGATTTGCTGGACGATTCCTGCCAATTTGAAATAAGCGAAGGTCACATAGAAGTCGATGTCTTCCACGTCACGACCACTCTTTTCAGCGTAACGGTGAATGAATTCATCCCTTGTATAGAACCCTCCCCGAACAGTGAGCGGAGGCTTCCCTAGTCCCGTTTTCAGAAGTTCCGGGTCATCTTGTTGGATCCAATAGCTCATGGCAGCACCAACATCGGCCAGAGGGTCACCGACGGTCGTCATTTCCCAATCAAACAAACCTACCATCTTTGAAGGATCATCCTTACTGAACATGGCATTATTCAGCTTGTAATCATAATGAATGATGGATGCATCTTTGGATGTGGGAATATGATCGGCCAACCACTTTTTCAAACGCTCCCCGGAAACCACATCATCAGTTCTCGCTTTTTCATACCTTTTCATCCATCCGTGCACTTGCCTTTCCATAAAACCATCAGGCTTCACCATATCTTTCAAAGAAGTATTGCGGTAATCCAAGGAATGAAGTTCTGCCAGCCGGTCGACCATAGTTTCAGAAAGTTGCCTTCCTAGTTCCTCTGTCGCGTCCACACCTTCCGGAAAGCTATTGTCAAAAACGAGACCTTCTCTACGTTCCATGAGAAAAAAAGGTCGGCCAATCAGATTGCCAGATTCATAGAGGTAGGGTTGCGGGGCCAAAGGATAGACCGGATATAAGGATTGAAGAACCTTGAATTCACGTTCCATGTCATGTGCCTTTGGAGCAACCGGCCCCATGGGAGGACGACGTAAGACCACTTTCCACTCTTCACCGACCGACAGTTCATAAGTCAAGTTGGAATGGCCCGCCCCGAACTGTCTGATTTGCATGTCACCCGAAGGAATTTCTAACTTTTGTCTCAAAAAACGCTCAAGCTTGTTTACATCGAGCTCCTCCCCATGACGGACAGGCCTTGTATCTTCTGTATAAACCATGAAGAACCTCCCTTATTTTGCTACCATTTGATAGGATGACAAGGATTCTTTCATCTCAGATGTCAATGCAACACTTTGCTGTTGTTCAAAATCGAATTGAACAATGACCGACAAGCCTTTGGCCACAAGCTCCCCTGATTCTTTTTCAAACATGTCCTGTTCCAGATGAAAGCTGGAGCGTCCAATTTTCATGACATGGCTGCGAATGATCAGCGTCTGATTAAAATACACCTGCTTGATGAAATCGCACTTCGTCGAAGCAAGGATGAAGTTCCAATCATTACCTACAAGCGCTAAATCATTAAAAAACTGAATACGTGCATCCTCCATATAGACAAAAAAATTGTTGTTGTTTACATGCCCCAATAAATCGGTTTCACAAAATCTGACGTTCACTTCTATTTCATGCATTCGTCTTCCTCCTCAACTTTTCACGGGGTTTTCATACGTGTAAAAACCCTTCCCTGTTTTACGCCCAAGTTCCCCAGCTTTCATTTTCTCTTCCAACGTTTTAGATGGGCGGTCTTTAGGATCACCTGTTTCCTGATACTGTTGCTGCATGACGTAATACCCGACATCTATCCCAGACAAATCCATCAGTTCAAACGGTCCGATTGGATGGTTCAGCGCTTTTTTCACTATTTTATCGATATCTTCATAATCGGCGTATCCACCTTCATACAAGCTCATCGCTTCTTTTTGGATTGCAAATAAAATACGGTTGGCGATAAATCCCGAGATTTCTTTTTGTAAAAGGACCGCTGTGCGATTCATCTCTTCGCATACCTTCATGGCCACAGTAGCCGTCTCTTCTGAGGTATGTTCCCCTTTGACAACTTCCACACAGTCCATGACGAGTGGCGGGAAGAAGAAGTGCATGTTGCACACTTTCTCAGGCCTCGACGTGGCATCGGCAATCAACGAACTGACGATGGTCGAGGAATTGGTCGCAAAAATCGTATGGGAAGGAGCGTACTTATCCAATTTTGCGAACACTTGTCGTTTTACTTCCAGCTTTTCAACGACAGCTTCAATGACAAGATCTGCACCTCCGACGGCTTCATCCAACTCTGTTGTAAAATGAAGGCGGGTAAAAGCTTCTTCACGATCGGCCTTTGAAATTTTTTCTTTTTTTACCCATTTATCCATTATTCCTGCCAGTTTCGCCTCTGCCTTTTCCAGTGATTCCCGGCTGATGTCCTGCAGCTTCGTTTCATATCCAGCTATTGCGCCAAGCATGGCAATCTGATGCCCCATGCTGCCCGCTCCGACAACCGCTAAATTTTTAATGATCATTGGTCTCCTCCTCAATTCCTTTAAAAATCAATCGCATATACAAATCTGTCAACGACTTTTCGTCCACTTCTCCATCAGGTTCGTACCAAAAATAGCTCCAGTTCGCCATCCCGAGGACCGCGTAGGACAACATGTCTGCACGCAAGTCTTTCTTGAACTCTCCGGCCTTCATCCCTTCTTCCAACACTTTCTGGATATTCTCTTGAAATTGTTGGCGCTTCGGCAGGATGATGGCTGTTTTCTCTTCACTCAGGTGTCTCATTTCTTGAAAAAAAACAAGTGCACTATGACCGTTCGTGCGAATATTATCGATCAACAACTCTACGATTTGATACAACTGATCACTATGAGAAAGATCCACATTCGTGATAATCTTCTCTTGTCCTTCCAGAAGGTGATCAATAAAAGATTGATGAATGTGAACGAGCACATCTTCTTTGTTTTTGAAATAGTAATAAAATGTCCCTTTCGTCACTCCATTCGCTTCGACGATGTCCTGGATTGAAGTGCCCTGGAACCCCTTTTTACCAAATAACTCTATGATTGTGTCCATCATTTTTTCTTTCATGTCTACCGTCCTAACTCAGCAAAATCGATTAACAGGATGCATGCATGCCACCGTCGACAACGAGAACGTCTCCGGTTACATAATCCGATGCCCGGCATGCCAAAAATAGAGCCGCTCCTTTTAGGTCCTCCTCGGAGCCAAAGCGACCGAGCGGGGTTCGATCAAGTATGAACTCTCCACCATGCTCAAGGACCCCTTTCGACATTTTCGTCGGGAAAAATCCGGGAGCCAATGCGTTCACCTGGATGTTATGCATTCCCCATTTCACTGCAAGATCCTTAGTAAAAGTGATGACCGCGCCTTTACTGGCATTGTAACCGACCGTCTCCATAAACCTCGGGTCCGCCCCGCCAAGACCAGCAACAGAAGCGATGTTGATAATCTTTCCTGAATTCTGCTTGACCATAAGCTCGCCAACCTTCTGAGACATTAGGAATGTCCCGGTCACATTGACGTTCATTACCTTTTGAAAAGCTTCTAGTGGCATTTCAAGTGTTGGCGCGCCCCAAGTGGCCCCACTGTTGTTAACAAGAATATCAATCGTCACGAATTTGGCTGTCGCTTCATCCACAACACGGTCAATATCTTCAGGGTTCGTAACATCACACCCAAGCGCAAGCGACTCAACACCACATTCACTTTCCAGCCTGAGCGCTGTTTGTTCACACGCCTCTTTTTTACGAGAACAAACAATAATATTCGCTCCTGCTTCCGCAAGACCTTCCGCAATTTGCTCACCAAGGCCACGGCCGCCTCCTGTAACGAGTGCGGTTTTCCCTTTCAAATCAAAAAGATCTTTGACATGCATGATCTCACTCCCCATATTTGGATAATTCAAGTTTAGCGATTTGTCTACGATGGACCTCATCCGGGCCGTCTGCCAACCTCAATGTTCGGGAGTTCGCCCATTGAGCAGCTAAGGTGAAATCATCACTGACTCCTGCACCCCCATGAGCCTGAATAGCCCGGTCGATCACTTTCAATGCCATATTCGGGGCGACGACCTTAATCATGGCTATTTCGGTTTTCGCTTCTTTATTTCCGACCGTGTCCATCATATAAGCGGCTTTCAAAGTGAGCAGGCGTGCCTGTTCAAGCTCAATCCGGGAATCGGCGATCCATTCCCTCACGACTCCTTGCTCAGCTAAAGGACGATGAAAGGCTTCTCTTTTTTGAACACGCTTACATAAATCCTCAAGCGCTCGCTCTGCTGCTCCGATTAACCGCATGCAATGATGAATCCTTCCAGGTCCAAGACGGCCCTGAGCGATGGCAAATCCTTTTCCCTCTCCCCAAATCATGTTTTCCTTCGGTACACGGACATTATCGAAATCAATTTCCGCATGACCATGAGGAGCATGGTCGTACCCAAATACAGGTAACATGCGTTTAACGTTAACGCCCTCTGTATCCAAAGGGACAAGAATCATCGACTGTTGCTCATGACGATTGGCTTCCGGATCCGTTTTGCCCATAAAAATGGCTATTTTACATCTTGGATCTCCTGCACCCGAAGACCACCATTTCCGACCATTAATGACGTAATCGTCTCCATCTCTCCTAATACTAGACTTTATATTCGTAGCATCAGAAGAAGCTACGTCCGGCTCGGTCATAGAAAAACACGATCTGATCTCCCCCTTTAGAAGAGGTTCCAACCATTCTTCCTTTTGAGCTTCACTTCCATAGCGGGCAAGCACCTCCATATTACCTGTATCTGGTGCATTGCAATTGAAAACTTCGGGACCAATGAGCGAGCGCCCCATCATCTCACAGAGCGGAGCATATTCAAGATTCGACAGACCCGCTCCATATGTATCATCAGGTAAAAATAAATTCCAAAGTCCTTCTTCCTTCGCTTTCAATTTCAGCTCTTCCATTATAGGAGGCACTTCCGAAAAACGATCCTTTTGTGCATTTAATTGATCCTCATACACCGACTCATTTGGATAAACATGTTCATCCATAAACCGCTGCAGTTTTTCCAGGTAGCCTTTCACCTTATCGGAATAATCAAAGTTCACCCTTTTTCCCCCTTCTTCACAAAAACATACCAAACGGTTAGTATGTATTCATTTTATACCTACTATTCTGAAAATTCAACAAAAAGTGAATGATTATTCATATCTCTTAATAGATCGTATTAATTATTAATTCAACTAAAGCTCCCTATTCTTCAAGACTCAGTTTCGAGATGTTTGTGCGGTGCGTTGGGGCTGCGGGGGATAACTCGCTTTCCGCGGGAGCGCGGTGAGCCTCCTCGGACTGCGTCCTGTGGGGTCTCACCATGCACTTTTTTCCCGCAGGAGTCTCGCCATCCCCCTCCGCCCCTTTGCTATATGAGTATCTCGAAACCACATCCATAATAAGCCGCTTTTATGCACTTGATAAGCGGAGTGGATTAAATTCCCAATGACGATATTCTGCATGTAGAAATCTTGGTATAGAGCGCTTTATGCCTATAATACCAGGGTAGTGGGAGGTACATTCCCACAGTAAAGGGGCTCGTTTCTCACATTTATGGAATGGGGTGGCTGGGAAGCTGCGAGACTCCCGTGGGAGAAAGGAGATAGGCGAGATCCCGCAGGGCGTTAGCCCGAGGAAGCTCGCCACTCCCCCACAGGAAAGCGAGTTGCTTCCCAGCCACCCCTGACGCTCAACTCAGCAACGAACCCCGATTACCTCGAATTCAAGTCTTTCACAATCCTGCCATTATGTGTAATAAAGAGAAATAAAAAAAGATGCCAGTGTACGCTGGCATCAGACCGTAGGGAAATTTTCCATGGCGTGGCAAACCATGAACCTCGAGCTTTCATGAACTCTCAGTACTATAAGATATGCCTCTATCCTCTCGTTGCCTTGGCGTTCACCTACCATTTTTACAAACTATGAAGATTCTTAGAATAATAGGCACCTATACAAGCACTCTCTACGAAAAGCCATAGAATGTAGAGAAAAAACAAAGGAGGAGATGTTTTTATGAGTTGTAAAGGAAGAGATAGCAGCTGCGTACGTGACGTCATTAAAGAAATCATTAAAGCGCAAGATGAAGTAGCTGGATTGATGGATAATGGGTGTTGTGATGTCAGCTGTGAGCGTTCCATCCGTGATTTGCTTTCACCTGCTGCCGAAACACCACGTAACACAACCGTCCCATTCATTTTGTACTGCAAAGACTGCAAGCCCTTCATCGGAAGTGGTGTTATTCGTAAGCAACTAGGAATGTCTGATAACACATTTCTTGATTGCTTGAACTCTCCAATCTTCAGAGCGAAAAAATTCACGAACGATGGAAAATGCGTCAAGCTTGAGCTGTTGATCCCTGTAACCATGGGCGGTTCACAGCCTGGTCCATCCGGTGGTGGAAAGCAGGTATGTGATTACTTCCCTGGAAGTTCCATTCGTAATTTGCGTGCGACAGGAGTCTGCATTACTGTAGACCTTGACTGCTTCTGCAGCATCACATGTCTAGAGCCAACGACTCCATTGATGGCAACACGTCAGGAAATGGACGACGCTATGTCTCAATTCGAAGATTAATTAAAAAACGTGCATGGAATCTTATTCCTGCACGTTTTTACATAATGGATACACGAATCGGATAATAAGCGCGCGTGATTTCTCCATTGGCGTCCTCCCACTGGACCCCAATGCGGTAAACCTTTTCAGAGCCATCCAATCCGTAGACTTCGAAACTCTTCCCCTCTACAGATTTGGTTGTAACAGAGTTTTTATCTATTTCATCGTAGAAGATCATATCTGGATCTCTTGTAGAAAAACTTAACGTAATTTCTGAATCTCGTTTCAACTCGCACTCTTTTATTTTCAATTCTTTCTCCAATTGAGAAATGGAACGTTGTTCTTCAGAAACAGAGCAATCTTCCTCGTGTATGCAAACCACTTTTCCCCTTAAAGGAAGAGATTGTCCTTTTATTTCTAAAGTGATCTCTCCAATGGTGTCTTTCTTCAAAGCTTCTTGTTTATTGTTTCCATTACCAATAAAGAGACTTACACTCGCAATGCCCACTAATAGTACGATGATTACACTATATTTCTTCATAAAATTAACCTTTCACCACTGGATTTACACCCCACCATCCGTTTCGTTTTCGAATGGTTACGATCTGACCGATATGGTAAGCGTTATGCATGAATAAATTCGACAGAGTCTCTGCCCACATTTCCAGCTTTTCTTGACTGCATGATTGAATTTCTTGTCTGAACATCGTCATGACCACTTGGAAGTCAGCCACTCTTGAATGCCACTCCATTTGTCCGTGATTTTGAAACGTATCATAGTGACGCGGGCGCTCTGCCACTTCCTCACCACGGAATCGGCTTAAATACCGTTCATTGTAAAAATAAAGATGATGGACGATTTCCGCAATGGAATGGGGTTGACCTTGCACTTTTTCTACCGCTTGTGGTTCTTCCAATTCTCTTACGGCATAGTTGAAGCAAACGAACCAGCTGTTTTCATCATGAACGGATTTCAACTGCTCCAATAAAACTTCTCTTAAAGCCATTTCACCACCTCCTCGTTTGGATATTCCCTTTTTTAAGAGCCTTAAGTCCATCCTATTGGAAAAGAATAGTTATACCATTTATAATGGAAATAACTGATGATCCTCTCAACCCACTCAAATAGAGGCTCATAGAACAGAGAGGAGCTTGCGAATGGAAACGAACCAAGCTTTACATGACTTTCTTTTGCAGAAAGCAGAGGTTTTAACAGAAGATTGGTACAATACGTTAAACCAACATGATGTGTCAGGGGTATATGCTGCCCAGGACAAAGAGATCATCAATCATTTAAAAGCTCAGAATTATGAATTTCACAAATATATGCCCCAACTTTTCATTCTGGATCGCGATCAATTCTTTAAAAATATTACTGGATGGATTATTGGAATCGGTCGAGACCCCCATCACCTGGAAACTCCAACACACGAAATCATCAGGGAATTTATGCGCGTTCGTGAACAATATCTGGATTTCTTGGAAGAGTTCATCCTCCAACATGAAGCCTCCATCTCCAGGGAGTTGGAAAATGAATGGAAGCGTTTGTTAATTGAAGTCTTTGATGAGATCATGTACAAGGTGACAGAAGAAAAATCCAATCAGTTGAATAAAAAGATTGATCATCAGCGTACGGTTATTAACGAATTAAGTTCTCCGCTCATTCAGTTATCCAATGAGCGTGCCTTACTTCCACTAGTCGGTAATATTGATACCGAGCGCGCTACAGCGATTTTGGAAAACACACTAAAAAATTGTACGGAAGAAAACATTGATGTCCTTTATATCGATCTATCAGGTGTTTATCTCGTCGACACGATGGTGGCTCAACAAATTTTTCAATTGATTGATAGTTTACAATTAATTGGTGTTTCATCTACCGTAGTCGGTATTCGCCCTGAAATTGCTCAGACAGCCGTGCAGCTCGGCGTCGACTTCAGAAATGTCACCACCACCGCCACACTTTCCCAAGCGATGGCCGGCCAATCATTTTAATCAATCGCCCCCCCTCATGAGGGGGGGCGATTTTTCATTTCTTCAATCATTCTCTTCAAAAAAGGAATGGTGTACGTTTCATTCCCCCAACAATCTTCAAGCCACTCCAAATGTTTTTCCATCATAGCAGCCATTTGAACCACAGCCTTTTCATGATGGTCCAAAGAAATCCATCGATACACGTTCTCCATCTCCTGAACGCGAGAGGAGGAAAGAGCATGCGGAACAGCCTTCAAACCAAGCTGTGCTCGATCCGGAGCGTATTTTTGCAAAAGGACCTTCGCCACATTCACGCCTATATCATTGGCTACCTTTACAGCCCAAAGATCATTTCCACGGTCAGCTGCTTTCTTATATTGAAGGAAAAAGAAAGCAATATCATCGACCGCATACAAAAAATCCTTTTTATCCAAATAGAGATTCTGATGTACTTCATGCTTTTCCATGTGTTTTTCTGGATCATAAACAACATGGAAAAAATCTTTATGTATGATTGTTTCATCCGTTACCGTAAAAAGGTCGACATGCAGCAAGTTTTCATATACAGCAATGATTTGAGGAGCGATAATAAAAATATCATCATAAAAAATGATTCGTTGGTAGCTTTCGAGATGCATTTGTCTATTTTTCAAAAAAGCTTCCTTATCTGCCTCATCGACTAGCACATACAAATCTACATCCGAGTGCTCGTCTTCCTCCCCTCGCCCCATCGAACCCTTTAAAAAAACAGCCTTCACAAGATCATCCTTTTTCAAACTTTCCGTTATCGCTTCAACTGCTTCTCTCTGTCTCATCCAACCCCTCCTAAAAATAAAGATTACACCATCATATAATAGAATGAATTTTTTGTAAAAGGAGTCTGAATATGTCTCGACAAAAATCACTGGAAATTGCAAAGCTCGAATCTCTCCTTAATAGAATTTCCATCCACCATCCCTTCCGAGAAGAAATAGCAAACCATCTAGGGCGCTTGTCTGCTGGGCATTTTGGCGAATCAACAGCGGATCATTACATGAAATACTTGCCAGAAAAAAGCATACAGGACATCAGGCTTCACGATAGTATCCAACCTTTTCAAATCGATGCTCTCCTCCTTTCACAGAAATGCTTGGTCATTCTAGAGGTAAAGAACTACAAAGGAGAACTCCAATTTGACCTTGATCACCGGAAACTCATTAGAACGACAGAAGGAAAAAGCGAGATATTTCAGGATCCCTTTGTACAAGTAGAATTACAGAAATTCCAGTTGCAGCGCTGGATCCAGAAGTCTGGCTTTCCCTCCATCCCCATCTACTCGTTCATTGTCATCGCTAACTCAAATGCCTCCCTTACATTTCAAGGAGAAGATCGTAACAAAAGAAAAAGAGTCCTTCTAGTGAAACAGCTCCCTACTCATCTGACAGCATTCTTGGAAGGTTTCAAAGGAGAGGATGTGTGGTCTGACGATTACTTGAACGAATTCTCAGCACAGATTGAATCAGAATATACCCCCTACGATTCGGATGTCATGAAACAATATGGGATCTCTAAAGATGAGCTCATTTGGGGAGCCCCTTGTCCCTCGTGCCGCTTACTTGGTATGATTCGCCGCCGTGATCACTGGCTTTGCGGACGGTGTGGATCGAAATCAAAGGATGCCCATTTACATTTGTTGAGAGATCATCAATTACTGATCGGTGACACTATTACAAATGCAGAATTCCGTGCATCTGCTGGGGTCTGTTCCGTTAAGGTTGCACGCACTCTCCTAAACCAATGTTGCACTCACAACAATCGTCATTCAAAAGGAAGAAAATACACGGTAGATTTAATTAGGTAACTTTCAACAGTGGTTAAGTCACTTTCCTTACTAGTTAGGTTACTTTAGATTTCGTTAGGGCACTTTGCGTGACCGTTAAGTAACTTTCCACCTCCGTTAGGGCATTTTTCTCCCCTACTCAGCACAAAAAAAGAAGGGAAACTCCTAAGAGTTTCCCTTCCGCTAAAAATCTTATCGAATTTGGCCGGTACCCTTCATTAAGAACTTCACTGTCGTTAGTGCAGGAAGTCCCATTGGGCCACGGGCATGCAATTTTTGTGTGGAAATACCGATTTCAGCTCCGAAGCCTAGCGCACCACCGTCCGTAAAACGTGTGGATGCATTGTGATAAAGAGCAGCAGCATCCACAAGTGCAAAGAATGTCTCTGCTGATTCTGCATCTTCTGTCACAATCGCTTCTGAGTGTTTTGTGCCGTACGTTTCGATGTGTGCAATCGCATCGGTTAGATCGTCTACAGCTTTCACTGCGATATCTGTGCTCAAGTATTCGTTCGCCCAGTCTTCTTCACCGGCAAGTACAGAGCCTGGGATGATATCCAGGATATACTCATCGCCGTGCACAGCAATGTTGTTTTCTTTCAATGCAGCGATGAGCGCATCTTTATGCTCACTCAACCACTCTTTATGGACAACGAGTGTTTCGGCAGCGTTACATACCGCCGGGCGGTCTGTTTTCGCGTTCACGAGAATGTTGATCGCTTTTTCAACGTCTGCATGCTTATCGACATAGATGTGGCAGTTTCCAACACCTGTTTCAAGTACAGGTACTGTTGCGTTCTCAACAACGGCCTGAATTAACTTGCCGCCGCCACGTGGAATGAGTACGTCGATGTGTTCTTTCATTTTGAAAAGTTCATTTGTTGCTGCGCGGTCTGTGGATGCGATGAATTGTACCGCTTCTTTCGGGATCTTCGTTTCTTCTAGACCACCGTGCATCACTTCAACAATCGCCTGGTTCGAGTTGATTGCAGAAGATCCACCTTTTAAAACAATCGCATTACCGGATTTCAAAGCTAGACCAGTCGCATCAACGGTCACGTTCGGACGAGCTTCGTAAATCATACCGATAACACCTAAAGGTACGGTTACTTTTTCAACTTGTAGACCATTTTCAAGCGTCCAATCCGTCACCACTTGACCTGTTGGATCTTCTAGTTTGGAAACATCGCGTAACCCTTGGGCAAACTCAGCTACACGCTCTTTAGAAAGGGAGAGACGGTCCATAAATGCATCGGTGAAGCCTTTTTCACGACCATTCGCCAAATCTTTCTCGTTGGCCGCTAGAATCGTCTCGTATTCACGTTCAAGTACATCGGCTAAATGATTAAGCGCCTGGTTCTTCTCTTCTTCAGAAAGAATCATCAATTTTTTCGAAGCTTTCTTCGCTTCAATTGCTTGTGCTTCAACGTTCACATTTGTTGTTAGTGTCATCAAAGACCTCCTTGATTATTTTAAACACCTACGGGCAGGGCAACATCTAAGTGGCAGACAAAATCTTTACGTTCAATGGCTGCTTGTTCATATGATTCAAGTTCAGGTTCAGTCAGGCTGATCATTTCTTCCATTTCATCTGAAGAATAATTAACAACGCCTAATCCAATTTCGTCTCCGTCCAGGTCGTGAATGCGGACAACGGCACCTTTTTCAAAACGTCCCTTTACATGGTGAACGTTCATCGGTAGAAGACTCTTCTTCATATCAACGATTGATTCTTTCGCGCGGTGGTCGATAATGACTTCGCCTTCCGGTCCAGAGTTGAACGCAATCCACTGCTTCTTCTGGTCAAGGTTTTCAGCATCTGTCGTTGTTTCGAAATACGTTCCTGTTGCATTTCCGTAAACAGCATCATAAACGATGTTCGGTGTGTTGGCTTTTCCTAAAAAGGAAGAGATACCGGATGCCATGGAAATCTTAAATGCGTCAATTTTGGATTTCATGCCGCCTGTTCCGACTGCACTACCTGGATCACCAGCTGCGGCTTCAATTTCCGGGGTAATTTCGTGGACTTTATCAAGTAGTTTCGCGTCTTCATTTTTTCTAGGGTCTGCATCGTAAAGTCCATCAATGTCGGATAGAATGACCAATTGATCGGCATCGACAAGACCTGCGACTTTAGCAGAAAGGGTGTCGTTATCTCCGAATTTCAAGCGATCGATTGTAATGGTGTCATTTTCATTGACGATTGGAATAATGCCGCGTTCGAGTAGGACATTAATCGTATTACGTGCATTGTTATAGCGGTCTTCATCAGAAAAGTCGCTACGTGTAATGAGAATCTGAGAACCCATATAACCGTGGGATAGGAAAAGATCGGAATAAGATTCCATCAACAATCCTTGGCCAATGGATGCGGCTGCCTGCTTTTCAGGTAAAGAGCTCGGGCGTTCGAGGCAACCGAGTTTACGATAACCTGCAGCTACGGCTCCTGAGGATACGAGTAAAACTTCGTGGCCGTCGTCTTTAAGTTGGACGACTTCATCTACTAATTTTTCTAATTTACGGCGGCTGACTTCTCCGTGCATGCTGGTGAGGGAACTGCTCCCTATTTTAATTACTACCCTTTTTTTATCTTGACTCAACATATCACTCCTGTTTAACATTTTCGCGTCGATTGGATTCGTTTACTTACTGCCTACAAGTAGTCCTTCAAGTTCTTTGCTTAACTCTTTCGAACGACCGGCTGCTCCTTTAATCGCTTCAGAAATGGCATAACCTCCACCAGCCTGATCAAGAGCGTTAAGCCCTGCTGCTGTCGTACCGTTCGGTGATGTTACATTTTCACGTAGTTCAGTCGGGCTTTCATCGCGTTCCAGCATCATTTTTGCTGCTCCAAGCAATGTTTGAGCTCCGATTTCACGAAGAGTTTCACGATCCATGCCTTCTGCACGGCCTGTTTCTTCAATGTGTTCCATCAAGTAATAGAAGTAAGCTGGTCCGCTTCCCGCTATTCCTGTAAAAACGTCCATTTTATCTTCTTCAATGACGAAAACTTCGCCAATGGATTTCAGTAATTCTTTTGCAACAAGTACATTGTCCATATCCGTAAAACGTCCTGGCGTAATGGCTGTCGCTGATTCGCGAAGCATGCTGGACGTATTCGGCATTACGCGGATGACTTGCTGGCCTTCATTCAGTCGTTCTTCCATATAAGATGTTGAGATTCCCGCAAGTACAGAAACAAGTACTTGGTTTGCTGTCAATTTATCTTTCAAATCGGCAAGTACAGCATCAATATCTTTCGGCTTCATCGCCAAAATGAACTGGTCGACTTCTGCAAAGTTCAATTCATCTTTCAATACCGTACGTACGCCGTATTTATAATTGATTGTGTTTAAACGTTCTTGATTACTTCTATTGGTCACGATGATGTTCTCAGCTGGAATATTACCGGATTCCACCATGCCTGAAATCATCGCTTCAGCCATTGAGCCTGCACCTAGAAAAGCAATCGTTTGTTTAATCATATTGGGTTAATCTCTCCCGTTCGCATTTTTTGTTCGCTTTATTTAAGACGTTTTTCATCATAACACTGGGCAAAACTTATTCAAGGGGTTTTTGGTAAGTCGGGTCTATATACGCCAATTAGTTAGTGTAAACGGTTTCACTGCGAGGTATTTCCATTTCATCGCTTCTCATCGCAAATAATCTCGTCTCAGACATATATTTGGACATTGAATTTTCAAGAAAAGCCGGAGAAAGCAAAATTGAGGGAATTATCAGACTATATTTTTTTGTATGCAAACATAAAAAAAACACCTGTTGAGGAACTCAACAGATGGTCATTCTTCATTAATGAAATGATTCAGTTTAGCCAGTTGCTGGTTCAGCTCCCCGATTGGAACAAAGCGTGCTTTGCGGAATAGTTCTTTCCCTTCGGAGTAGATCAAAACGGCAGGCACCGTCATGACAGAAAACTCTCCCGCAACTTGTGGAACTTCATCAGCGTTAACATGCCTGGACTCAATGTCAGGATATTCCTTCAACAAGTTTTCCACTTGCGGAAGCAAACCATGGCAGACCGAACATCCCGGCCTCGAAACATAGACGATCGAAAGCGATTTTTCTTGAACAAACGTATTGAGTTCTTCAATGGTGTTTATGGATTCCACTTTTCTCACCTCTGCTCCATTATATCAAGGAATAGATCGAAATGCCTGTATGGAAACTTAATTCAAGCGATCAGGATGAACCTGCTGGTGCTGCTTTGTTTCTACTTCTTTAAATAAATCCTCAGCAGGCGGTTTTGCAGTTGGGATCTGTGTAGCCTGATCGGGATTTAACATCTGTTTTAACGAAAGGATTTGTTGGTACAAATCATCAATATCCTGCTTTGTAGCTGGCCTTTTATGTTCTTTCAATTCATACCCGACCTGCCCGTTTGGTTCCAGGGTCGCCGACTTAAGGTCAGCAATGGATGTGATGTTGCTCTGCCTTAACTTCATTTCCAGTTGGTCGACGGTAAAACGTAACTTCTTAATATTCTTCTCGTTCAGCTGTCCGTTTTCAATAATGGAAACAGACCTGCCTGTGAGGAAACGTTCCATAAAATCGAATTTTACCTGGCTGAATTCCATAACCATCAGTGTAAGAACAAGTACTCCCCCCACGCCGAACGTCACCCATATACTTTTCCCCGCGACAGGTTGGATCAATAAGGAACCGATCGCAATCATGATAACCGTCTGTGATAACGTCATCTGAGAAATAGACTTCCGGCCAGCAATACGTAGAATGATTGTTCCTACAATAATAATGAGTACAGCTTTCCAAATCCAATCCATATCATCAATCACCTCTATATCGTATGTTCACCTAAATAAACCAAGATATTCGCAAGGAAGGGATTGCAAATGGGAATGCTTTCCGCTATAATTTTTTCAAATATAGAAATTCTAGGAAAAAGAGAGTAGCTACCAGAAACAGAACAGCGACTCAGGGGTGGTGGAAGCCTGAGCAGGATTTCTGTAGTGAAACGGACTTTTGAGAAGCTTTCCTGAATCATGGAGTAGGGAAAAGCCGGGGACGTCCCCGTTAACAACATCGAGTGGCTATACGATAGCTATAAGAGTGGTACCGCGAGCACAAACCTCGTCTCTTTTTTAGAGACGAGGTTTTTTATTTTATGGAGGTGTCGTTTATGGAAAAACAAATACTTGCCCTGCAAATTGCTCATATCCTTGGGGAGAATTATCAACGAGATTGGGTGAAGCAACAGATTGAAACTCCTAAGCAGCCAAACCACGGCGACCTGGCTTTTCCTTGTTTTCCGCTGGCAAAGACATTGAAAAAAAGCCCGCATCTGATCGCTGAAGAGATTTCCAGTCATTTAAAACATCCGATATTTAAAGAAGTGCAAACAGTAGGCGGCTATATCAATATCTTTCTTGATCAGAAGTTTGTCGCTGAACACACATTGAAACAATTTTACCAAGATCCAGAAGCCTATGGAGCTCACGAATTCGGAAAAGGAAAAACCGTCGTTCTTGATATGTCAGCTCCGAATATTGCCAAACCTTTTTCCATGGGGCACTTAAGGTCTACAGTCATTGGAAATGCTCTCGCTAACCTTGCACAAAAATGTGGATATGAAACGGTGAAGATCAATTATATCGGAGACTATGGGACACAGTTCGGGAAACTACTTGCCGCTTATCTTAAATGGGGCGAGGAAGAAAGTCTCAAACAGAATCCGATTAAAGAATTGACCCGCGTGTATGTAAAATTTCACCACGCTTCGAAAGAGGATCCATCTTTGATTGAAGAAGGAAGAGAATGGTTCAAGAAATTGGAGAATAACGATGAAGAGGCTGTTACCTTGTGGAAATGGTTCAAAGCCGTATCTCTGGAAGAGTTTGAAAAGATTTATAAACTCTTAGGCATCACATTCGATTTGGTCCGTGGCGAAGCCTACTACAATGACAAGATGGATGGGACCATCGACATGTTGCAGGAAAAAGAATTGTTGGAAAAATCGGATGGCGCACAAGTCGTCCGCCTCGATGAGGAAGAGTTACCTCCTTGCCTGATTCGAAAAAGTAATGGCACGACCATTTATGCAACGAGAGATTTAACAGCTGCGATTGATCGCAAGCAGACATATGATTTTGATGAAGCACTCTATGTCGTTGGTCATGAGCAAACCCTTCATTTTCAGCAGATCAAGCATGTATTGAAAAAAGCAGAGTTTTCCTGGGCGGATCAATTAAAACATATCTCCTTTGGAATGATGCTTCAAGATGGCAAGAAAATGTCTACTCGCCAGGGGAAGACCGTTTTACTTGAACAAGCGCTCCAGGAGGCTATTTCACAGGCAGCCAAAAATATAAAAGAAAAGAATCCTGATTTGAAGAATGCTCAAAAGGTCGCGGAACAAGTAGGAGTAGGTGCCGTCATCTTTCACGACCTTAAACACGATCGTCGCAATGATGTGGAATTCTCCTTGGAGGATATGCTTACCTTTGAAGGCCATACGGCTCCATACCTCCAATACACCTATGCGCGTACCATCTCTTTATTAGAAAAAGGGAACTTTGATCACAAACATCCTGTCACAGACGTCCAAGCAGAAGCCGCGTGGCCACTGATTAAAACCATACGTCTTTTCCCAGAAGTGATTGAGAAGGCATATCAAGAATATGATCCATCCAAGCTTGCCAGACACCTCCTGGATGTCGCACGTCACTTCAATAAATTTTACGCCCATACAAAAGTGGTGGGAAGTGAGGAAGAACAAGCGCTTCTATCATTGATTTATGCCGTTAACTATCAATTAAAAGATGGTTTGTCCATCCTCGGCATCCAGGCACCTGAAAATATGTAACATAGTGAACTTTAGCACTTCCACCTTTCTTCTATTATAATAAAAGTAACAAAAGGGAGAGGAGCGCATCCTATGTACCCGATTTATTATGGACTTGCGATCATTGCCTCGGTAGCCGCATTGATAGGCACGATCGTTATAGCTAAAAATGTAAACAAACCCGAAAACACATCTTCACCAGAAGATGACGCCAAGCAGTTGAAAAACGCAGGAAGTGACACAGGGAGCATTCCGTTACTGACGACCATCTACGCCATCACATTTGTCATTACAGTCATTCTTATGTGGATTTTCATTTTTTAACACGTTTAAGGAGAAGAGGTGCGCCTTTTCTCCTTTTTTGTTTTCACAAGGAAGACTTCACAATAAAATCAGCTTGTCTTTCAGGCTCGACCGTTGCTATGTAGTAATCTTCCGCTTTCCAGTACCGTTCTTTGAATTTGTCGATTTTCTTTCTCGTTTCCTCACTTTCTCTTGAGAATCTTAATTCTCTCGAACACTGTACATAGACCATAAAATCAAAAAAACTTCGCCATTCCTTCCTTTGTAAAAACACACCTTCCATAATAACTAATGTACTCTCTTTCTCTAGTGTTTCGAATAAGTCTTTCTTTAACGCTTTGACATCCCATTGCAGAAAGTAATATTCGTACCATGGTTCATATCCTGTATGGTATCTCTTCTCTCTTTCCACAACATAATCATCGATATGATACGTTACGACTGGAATAGACTTTTTCTGTAGTTCCTTTTTTATTTTCTCCGTAAGCGTCGTTTTTCCTGAACGACTCAAACCATCGATTCCTAATACGAATCTTTCTCCTTCATTTAATAAAGGAATTCTTCGAATGATCTCCTCAACCACCATCTCCTCCCCTCCTTTCCCTCATTTTTTCTATTCAAGTATATGGCAGGATTGTTGAAGACTTAATTTCGAGACTTTTGTGGGAGTTTAGGGCGGAGGGAAAAGGTTCGCTTTCCGTGGGCGAGTGATGAGCCTCCTCAAGCTAACGCTCTGCGGGGTCTCATCTACCACGCACTTCCCACAGGAGTCTCACCGTTTCCCTCCGCTCCTTTGCCATATGAGGTTCTCGAAATCCCTCTAACAGGAACCTGCCGAGCTCTGTAAAAAGGCCCTTTTCATTAAAGCCGTTATAGAGTCGTTTTAACCATAGATCCTGCAAGAATAAGGCGCGGGAACAGGGTCTGGGAAACGTCCGCATGAAAAACGAATGGAGACACGAACGTGTGTGTTTTTCTACTGACTATTTCCAAACACCCCAAATCGTCGTTTCCCTGACCCCGTATCCATGGCCAGGAATGGTCATTCATTATTTCAACTAGGCAAGGCTTTCTTTAAGGATGCGCGGTATGTGCTCCTAGCGCTCCCGCGGAAAGCGAGCTATTCCCTCAGCCCCATCCACTTAACAAAAGTCTCGAAACTGAGTCTTCAAGAATAGGGAGCTTTAATTGAACACTTAGTTCCTGAACTTTTGTGTAATACTCTTTCTCGATTTACAGTGGTGATTCCTTTGTCACACGGGAGAAGAAAACTTTTTCTCAGTGAAAATGCACATAAATTTTTCAACACTGACACATACTCTCGATAAATTCATGTTATCTTTCGAGTAGGTCTATGAATATCTTAATAACAGAATGGTCACTAGCTCATTGACGTACAATCTCTTTCTTTTGAAAAATTTAAGGAGTTGGCTAATGTGAACCAATCCCATATGTTTCAAAACCTCACGCATAAAAAAATGAAGTTTGAAGAAGTGTTTTCTCATATTCTAACGTTCATGAAAAGTGAGCCCATCGGGGATTACAAGCTCATGATGGGGACCGATTCCCAAGTTCACCCCTCCCACACCCTGTTCATTACCGGTATTGTCATCCAACGAGTTGGAAAAGGAGCCTGGGCCTGTTTCCGCAAAGAAGTGGTACACAGAGAAATGACGACATTGCATGAACGTATTTCCTATGAAACGTCCTTAACGGAGCAAGTGGCTGCCTTATTTACGGAAGAGAAGAAGAATGATCTCATCGAAGTCGTCCTCCCTTATATTTATAAAGGAGCAACGTTTACAATCGAAGGTCACATTGATATCGGGAGTGGAGACCGAAACAGGACAAGAGTCTATGTAAACGAAATGATGGCAAGAATCGAGTCGCTCGGAATGGAAGCGAAGATCAAACCGGATTCCATAGTCGCAAGCAGTTACGCCAATCGATATACAAAGTAATGGAAGGTGATCATGGTTGTATCAAAAAGCCGTTACCTCTTGTGTGTTTGGAATCATGTCCATCTTTCTTCCTTTTATCGGTATCATTCTTGGATGGGTAGGGATACTTTTTGCAAATAAAGCTCTTGGTAAACTTTCCACCGAAGAACCGGGATACCGTTTCGCCTTAGGAGGGAAGGTATGTAGCATCCTTGGGATTTGCCTGCAGTTTTGTATCTTGATATTTATCCTTGCTGCCTATTTCTTTTTTATGAATCTGAATCTCTTTATGTAATACAAAAATACCAAAGCGCCCTCTGGATAGAGAGGGCGCTTTGTTCTTACGTATTATTTTTTTTCAATTCTTCAAGAACGTCAGACGGTTCGGCGCGATCTTTATAATCAGCCTTCGTATAGTCATACAAAATCGTCCCATCTGTATCAATGATATATGTTGCGGAGACAGGCAGGGTCCAAGTTTCGTCGCCATTATGTTTGTCCACTTGCAGCCCTTTGTCTTTATATACCTCTACAAGGTAATCTGGTAATTGGTACACTAAATTGTATTGATTGGCCACTTCATTCCCAACGTCGCTCAGCACATGATAGTTCAGTTGATTTTTCTCCTGTGTCGTCAGTGACTGATCGGGGGTTTGTGGACTAATCGCAATCAATTCAGCTCCTTCTCCATGAATCTCATCTAGGATTTGCTGATAGGCTCTCAGTTCCATGTTGCAATAAGGACACCATCCTCCGCGATAAAAAGTAAGGACGACCGGGCCACTTTTTAATTGTTCATAAAGCTCGACCGTTTCCCCCTTCGCGTCAGGCAAGTTGAAGTTTGGCGCTTTCTCTCCTGCTGACAAACCTTCTCCATCATTTGAAGATTCAAGTTCATCAATCGCCTTCTTCATTTTTTCTTGTATTTCATCAGGAGTTGCTTTCTTGAATTTTTCAATGTAATCGTTATAATGCTTTCTCATTTCTGTCTTCATGAAAAAACTCCTTTTCGGCGGATTCACTTTTCATTATATAGGGGTGCGACACTCGAAGAAACTGATTTGCTCTCTCTCGTCATCCATAAGGCAAGACCAACGGCTAATACCCCAGCTGTTAATTTACCAATAAGTACTGGGAAAATCATGTCCTTTTCTACACTAGCCACGAACGCAAAATGGCTGCCGATAACAAACGCCCCACTCACCGCAAACGCAGCATTGACCGTTTTCCCTCGTTCATCCATATCTTTCATCGTCGCTAACATGGGTAAGTGATGCGCCGTAGAAGCGATCAGCCCTGTTAAGGACGTAGCATTCATGCCTAACCTTTCACTCAGTTGTCCTATCCATCTCTCTCCCCGCTGATTGATGAAAGCGACAAGAGGATAAGCACCAGCTAATGTAACGGTAATCCTTCCAACGATGATGATCCCTTCCGATAAAGGAGCCATCCCCGGCAGGACAACGAACCCTGTCAACGTTTCGATAATAATGAGAGCAAGACCTGTAATGATGATGATTTCAATGGTTTTTCCGAAATAAGAAAATAACCGGATCGTTATGTTCGTGAACAACCATAATCCCGCCCCGATACAGGCGGAAAGCAAGATAGCCGGCGTCAAATTACGTAACATCCACGCCGCTTCATATCCTGCCAGTGCACCACCGACAAAGCATCCGATCGGAACCGTAACTAAACCTGCTAAAATTCCCTTTGAAAAGAAAGGCCGATCTTCCTTTTTTACAATCGTAAGCGCAACAGGAATTGTAAAAACAAGCGTCGGTCCCATCATCGTACCGAGGAGTGCCCAGGAAAAAGTGGCCGCTCCCTCGTCCACAGCTAGAGATTCTGCCAAAGGGTAGGCACCCATATCAATAGCAAGCATCATGGATGCAAACATCGACGGATCCGCCCCGAACCATAAAAACAACGGGCGGATGACAGGGGCCAGCCACTGGGACAGTACAGGTGCTAGGGATATGATCCCTACCATCGAAAGTGCAAGCGGTCCCATCATCATAAACGCTTCGTAAAAACGCCACCCGAGAGATAGGCGGTGATTAAGCACATAATAATCAAGGGCACCTAATACCATGAAGATACACATCACAATTAGAATCGCGTCATTAACCCACAAAAGCCCAGCCCCTTCCTTACATTTTTTAATCAATGTTTACGGGAACTTCTACACAGGGTAGGAGTTCTTCTATAATGGCTTGCTCGTCTTTACCCAGTGGATGCTGACATAGCCATTCAATTTTTTTATAAAGGAGAAGAAGAAATGGTACAAGCTCTGTTCATCGTTGCGGTCATTTTCATTGCAGCGAATCTCGTGTACTTTTTCACGAATAAAACATACAGAAAAAGCTACTTCAGCACGGCACTTTTTTTTCAATTATTTTTTGTACTGACAGGTGTATTACTAGGGTTTACGGTCCTCTACTATTTGCTATCTTTAGATGGAGTCATTCTAGTTACTAGTTTATCATCACGGGAACCTGTCGACCCAACCTTTTTGGACTTGCTTTACTTCAGTGGGGAAACCTTGTTGAGCGTAGGTTATGGTGACATGCTCCCTGTTGGGATGGCCCGTTTTTTTGCATTGCTTGAATCGGGAATCGGCATCCTTCTCCCTACAGCCTATTTCTTAAAAGCCATGGATGCATCCAGGCAAAAAGAAGATTAAGAAGGTTTACCTATATAAAAAGGACCCTCGCGAAAGGGTCCTTTCTTATTATCCAATGGAGCATGCGGCAGATCCATGCTTTTGTAAATATTTCTGGTGATGCTCTTCTGCTTCATAAAAAGTTGTGGCCTCTTCTACTTCTGTAACGATCGGGCGTTTGAAAATCCCTTTACCTTCCCATTCTTTAATTTTTTCTTCAGCAATGTACTTCTGGCTTGCATCCGAATAAAAAATGACAGAACGGTATTGGTGACCAACGTCGATTCCCTGCTTGTTGCGGGAAGTCGGATCGTGAGCTTCAAAGAAGATATTTACAAGTTCTGCATAAGTGATTACGGTTGGATCGTAGTTCACTTTCACAGATTCCGCGTGTCCACTCTTCCCTGCTTTAACTTGTTCGTATGTCGGGTTATCCAGATGGCCGCCAATATAACCGACCTTTGTTCCTGTCACCCCTTCAAATTTTTCAAAAAACGCTTCTACTCCCCAAAAACATCCTGCACCGAAAATAGCTGTTGCCATTTGACATCTTTCCTTTCCCTTAACGCAACTTCTATCGAGAGCCTTGACGGTTATGGTGCTTACACGAAAAGACCCCTTTTCTTATCCAGTAAGAAAAGGGGTCGCTAATATCCGCACGATCCTCTCATCTCTTAGAATGTTGATACATTCTACAGGAATTGGCACCGTTCTCGTCAATCCGTAGATTGATTCGATGGTTGCCGGGCATCAAAGGGCCAGTCCCTCCGCCTCTCTGGATAAGAAGTTTCCGTTATTTATTTTTGTTAGTATCCATAGTACTACGTTTTTGTAACGAAGTAAAGGATAATAGATTAAAAATTTCACAAGAATGCACATCAAGTTCTTTCTTGATTTCATTGTATTCAGAGCTTAACATGCTCATGCCTGTCTGTAAAAAAATCCGCTTCAGCTCAGCTCTGCCCTGTCGTGTAAACTTCTTCGAACGGCTGAACAATGACGAATCCATCGCCTTCAAACTCCATTTGAATGGATTCCCCACTTCCGCGTCCAATCAACGTTTTGAAACTGATGTCTGTTCTAAAATTCGGCTCCAAGTGCCCGGACCAGGCAACAGTAGCATGCGGGTCAGTGATTACAGGTTCTCCTGGACGGACTAGCAGCGTCAATGGTTCATAGTGCGAAGTAATCGCGACGCGTCCACTTCCGCTGAGGGTTACATTGAATAAACCACCAGATACCATTCCGGCCACTTTTTTCATCAGTTTTATATCCCAGTCAATGCTGGGCTCAAATGCCAGAAGGTCGTTTCCATTCACTGTGATTGTTTCATTATCCAGGTCAAAAATAGTAATCTTCTTGCCCTGGTCTGCAAGGTAAAGACGACCACGGCCAGTAGCCTTCATTAAAGAACTCCCTTCACCAGTCATCGCTTTTTTAAATAAACGACCAACGCCATGCTCAAGGATGCCCTCTCTTTCAAATTTGATATTTCCATTATAGGAAATCATCGCGCCTGCTTTGGCCCATACTTGATCAAGAAGATTCACCTCAAGGATTCTCGGGGTCTCCAGCTCAAAGTAATCATTCTCGGATTCATCCTGCTTCGTTTTTCTAATAAATTCATCGATGGAGTAGTCACTCATCATCTGTTCCTCCTTAGCATATTCTAAGAATATTTATGCTTCCTCATTGCTTCTATACCACGATGGATCAAAATCGAGTCCTAAAGTTTTCGGATCTTAGAGGCTATGATTTTAATGAGCCTTCGTCATTTACTATTCAATAAAGACGGACAAATTCCTACTGTAAATAAGGATTTTTATTCTCCCTCCAAATGCTTGTCAAACCAATCCAACACCTCAGGCGCATACTCTTTGAAATGCAGCCTTAGTCCGTGGTCCCCGTTTTCATATTCAACATACCGATGGAGATCATGCTCACTTTCCATTAAAGTTGCAAACAATCGCGCCTGTTCAATCGGAACTGTCCGATCTCTTTCTCCGTGAAGCATTAATATTGGTACATTGATGTCCTCTACCCAATGGATGGGAGCAAGTTCACGATACCAGCTTTCTTCTCCCCCTGGTTCTCCCATCAAACGTTCGATTTGTTTTTGAACAGGTTCAGGTTCTGTTAGATACAACTGCTTTAAATCGGTAATGGCTCCAATAACAGCGACAGCATCCACATCCATTTCTTGTTGAACGGCAAGCAAACTCATCCACCCGCCACAGGAATACCCTAGCATGACTGTTCGGTCTTCATCGACATGATTAAGCTCTGCCCCAACCTTCTTTAAATCCAGGACATCTCGGACAAAGTCTTTCTTTTCAGTAGGTTCAAACTTTCCTTCCGCATTTTCTCTGTAATGAGTCGCTAATACAGCATACCCCTGCTCTGCCCAGTAAGACAGATTTTTCAATTCTTGGGCCTCGGTCAACGAACTTTCCCCCACCCCTCCACGATTGTGAATAAGTAATGGAAGACTCCCTTCCACTTCATCCGGTTCTATCCAAAGCCCGGGAATTTCAACACCATTGCTTTTGTATGTAATGGAATATCCTGTAACACCTGGTACACCAATTTCTACCTCTTCCTTACTCTGCAGCAAGGTTTCTTCTTTAGCGTCTACAAAGAATACCACGGCACCGATAAAACAAAGGAAAACTAAGAAAGCCCCCAGCAACTTCTTCACCTTATTCCCCCTCCCGCATAATTGGAATAATCTGTATGACCTGGTCATGAAATATTTCCCTTTTCTTATCTTTAATACGTAAGGGCGTGCGAAAGGTTTCATATATGGAGGGGGTGGGGAAAGAAACTTCTATAGCAGTTGTGATAGACTCTATGTAACTTCACTTGAAAGGGAGAATCTGTATGTATGGCTTAGATGAAAAAAGAAAAGAACTGCTCCATTTTGTTGAAGAAGTTTCAGAGCAAGAAGCATCCGTCAAGCCTGAAGAAGATCGTTGGTCCATCCTTGAAGTTTTAGAACATTTATACTTAATGGAACAATTAATCGTTTATCAGATTAACCAGGCTCTCAAGCAAGGAGACACACAACAAGCGACAGAAAAACCGATCCATAAGACGACCAACCGCGATTATAAAGTCGAGGCACCAGAGGCCGTTCGCCCGAAAGGCGAGTTCAATACATTGAATGAAGCGAAAGAAGGTTTGAAAAAAACGCGTGAGGCGACGTTATTCCTTATTCACAATAAGGATGAAGAAACATTGCAAAACCGCGTATTCCCTCACCCCTCTTTTGGAGATATGAACTTGGAACAATGGGTGGAGTTTATCGGTTGGCACGAACTACGCCACCTGGATCAAATGAAAGAAGTAAAAGCCCATATTCATGCGTAATACAAAAACAACCCCCTGAGTTTAAAACTCAGGGGGTTACTCGTACGACTTATTTTTTAAAATCTTCTGGTTTTACTTCCTCACCATTTTTACCGGTGTAACGAAGCCCCCAGCCTGTCCATGCCGCAATAAACATGACGATCAATAGCAACCAGCCCTGAAAGACGAACGGAAAGACTTCTCCAGGTCCAACGACAGGTAAGAAGTCGTATTGATCGGCTGCCCCCTGGACCGTAGCCCATGCGAGCAAAACCCCACCACTCCATGGGAAGATATATCCAAGTGAAGAAGTGACCGTATCCAGGAAGTTGGCTCTTCGATACGGATGAATGTTCATTTCTGTTCCTAATTTACGGACAAACGGCGCTGCAGCAATCTCAGCCGCTGTATTAATCGTAATAAATACATTCAAGAAGGCGACGATTCCGAAGATGGAAAGTTCAGCTCGGCGCACCACATTATTAATCAACTTCAAGAAGAAGTTTTTGATGACATCCATGGTACCTGCCACATCCAACAGGTAAGCGGCTGCCAAGATGAATAAAATTAAGATCGCCATATTGAAATAGCCACTGATACCATCGATCAATGCCCCTTCAATCACGGCTTCACCGGCATCGTTTTTATGGATATGCAGGACATCTTTCAAGGAATGACCGGTAAGAAAGATGAACACGGCAGCTGCCAGGATGCCGTATGATAGCGACGTCAAAAGATGATGACCGCTTAAGGCCAAATATAGGACTAATGCAAATGGAGCTAACATGAGAAGCCCTTCAGGAGAAACTTCATTTTGAAGTTGACTGACCACTTGCTGACTGCCCATCTCTCCACCACCGCCAAAAATCACAAATAATATAAGAGCTGGAATGGCTGCAGTGATGGAATATTTAAAGCGTGAACGCACAACTCCAGGTACGTCAGCATCCTGGGTTGTCGCAGAAACAATCGTCGTGTCCGATACAGGCGCTAAATTATCTCCAAAGACAGCTCCACTTAATATGGCTGCAAGAAGAATAACTGGATCCGCCCCTAAAATGACCCCGGCAGGATACATCAGGACACCAAAAGTCGCTACGGTACCATAACCGGTTCCGACAGCGGTCGAAAATAATCCTGCTAAAAGAAAGGTAATTCCTACGAAAGCTCCTCCCTCAAGCCCGGACTGAAAACCGAACCAAATAAGACCGTCGACTAATCCACCTGCAGACAACATGTTCGCAAACATTCCTGCCCAAAACCAGGCAATGATCGCAACAACTCCTACAGGCTGTGCCATGCCGGAAATTAAACTCTGGGCATAATCCGACCATTTGGATTTACACAAGAATAGACCAAGACCAATACCAATGACCATCCCTAAGACTAATGCTTGTTCTGTCACAAGCCCTGTGACACTTAATACAATTGCCCATATGATGAAAAACACTAAAGGTATGGTCGCAGTGAAGACGCCTCCGCGAAACTCTAACTTTCGTACGTCTCTTTCTCCTAACGCTTCATCAATGACTTGTTCTTTTTGATGATCTTTATCTGCCACTAGAATTCCCTCCTCTACCAACGTTAACTGTACAATAGTTTATCATCCCATGTGTATAGATGTAATGTCACGAATTTTTTCATAATTTTTGAAAAGTGGTGTATCATCAAGTAAAAGATAATGAAAGGATATGGAATATGCTGCAATTGATCCCTTTTCAAGAAAAAGATTTCAATATATTATTCGATTGGATTGTTTCCCCAAGATTCCTTATGCAGTGGGGTGGACCGATGTTCAACTTTCCATTAACCCACCAGCAACTGATGGATTACAAAGACGCCCAAGACCGACGAGCTTTCCAAGTGTATGATCCGTCACTGGATAAAATCATTGGACACCTCTCCATAGGACGTATAGATAAAGATCAAAAACAGGGACGAATTGGAAAGGTCATCGTTTCTCCTGAATACAGAGGAAAGGGATACGGACAACAGATGATACAGCTGATTTCCATGTACGCCTTTCAGCACCTAGAACTAGAAAAAGTGACCTTAGGTGTCTTCGACTTCAATACAGGAGCCATCCGCTGTTATGACAATGCCGGTTTCACCATAGACCGCTACTTAAAAAACCATCGCTCTTTCGAAGACGAAATGTGGAACCTTTATGAAATGAGTCTCAATAAATATACATAAAACCTATGAGGGGAGAATATCACGCGTTCTCTCCTCTTACTTTTTCATACTCCCCACATTCCTATACACCCCTGCCCGCACGAAACCTCCCATAGACCGTTTTTATGTAAATGATTGGGTGACAAGATCATACATATTCTTCCAAAAAACACATCTAAGATTTTCATTTTGTGTTTTGTGGGGAAAGAATTTAAAATAGAAGAAGTATGTTTATGCATGATTATAAGTTAACGCTTACATTCGTTGGTATTCTTATATTTACCATATTTTTCTGACAGTGGTAATGGGGTAAGCGTTGACGGTAACACGGTTCGAAGTGTTTGACTATGCAAATTATTCTGATAACATTATGAAACACATAGGCAATTTTATCTTACTTAAATGATCTGACAGGAAGGTGAAAGTATGACAACTGTAAAAAACACAAACGATCATACAACTCCCTTACGCCGGGACATCCATGCATTAGGAAAAATGCTAGGTGATATTCTCGTCCACCACGGCGGAGAGGAACTACTAAACAAAGTAGAAACGATCCGACAATTAACGAAAGACTTGAGGAAGAGTCCAGATCCCTCAACATATAATCAACTGAAAAATGAGATTCAAAACCTCGAACCACCGATGCGCTCCCAAGTCATCCGCGCATTCTCAATTTATTTCCACCTCGTAAATATCGCTGAACAAAATCATCGCATTCGCCGTCGCCGCGAATACCAACTGCGCGAAGATCATGGCGCTCAACCATTCTCGCTCGAAAGCGCTGTACAGAACTTGAAAAACAATGACTTTTCTAAGGGTGCTATTCAAGAGGTTTTGAATAAGCTTTCTTTGGAATTAATTATTACGGCCCACCCTACAGAAGCTACAAAGCGGACCGTGCTTGAAATCCAGAAGCGTATTGCAACCATCCTTAAAAAGCTTGATCAGCCTCAACTGACAAAGAGCGAACGTGAAAGTTTGCAGGACAGCCTGCAAAATGAAGTCACGGTTCTTTGGCAGACAGACGAATTACGCGAACGGAAACCAACCGTTATGGATGAAGTGCGCAATGGCCTTTATTATTTTGACGAAACCTTGTTTGATGTGCTGCCAGATATCCACCAGGAGCTCGAAGCTCGGTTGGAAGATCATTATCCTAATGAAGACTGGAACGTCCCGAACTTCCTTCGTTTTGGTTCTTGGATCGGTGGCGACCGAGACGGTAATCCGAACGTAACACCTGATATCACGTGGCAAACACTTCAAAAACAACGGAAGCTTGTTTTGAAAAAATATGATGCGGTCCTCGTCGAGCTGATGAAACGATTCAGCCATTCGTCAACACAAGTGACTGTCACAGATGAATTGAAGAACGCGATTGAAAAAGAAGAACCTATGCTTCCAAAAGGTAAGAAATGGCGAGTGGACCGCGAAATATACCGCCGTAAATTTGCCATTATCCTTGAACGCCTTCGTCAAGTAGGTAAGTCTGATATCGGCTACGATTATGCGGACGAGCTTCTCAAAGACTTGCGTCAAATTCGTGACAGTGCACAAACGCACCAGCCGAACAAGCGCGAACTTAAAAAGCTGCGCAAACTGATTCGTCAAGTGGAACTATTCGGATTCCACCTCGCAACACTCGATATTCGTAATCATAGTGGCGAACATGAATCAGCAGTCTCAGAACTTCTACAAAAAGTAGGAATTGTCGCGGACTACTCTTCCCTTGATGAAAAAGACAAGCTTGAAGTGCTTCAAGATGTCTTGAAGGATCCACGTCCGATTTCATTATTGAACGAAGACTACTCCGAAGAGACACAAAAAATGCTGAATGTTTTCCAAATGATCCGTAAAGCTCATAAGGAATTCGGTGAGCGTTCGATTGAAGTCTACTTGATTAGTATGACGGAATCTGCAAGTGATCTTCTTGAAGTCCTTGTATTGGCTAAAGAAGCAGGCATCTATCGTCTGCATGCGGATGGTACAGTGGAAAGCAATATTAACGTAGCCCCACTACTTGAAACCGTCGACGACCTTGTCGCAGGTCCTGACATTTTGAAGACCCTTTTTGAAATGGATGTCTACAGCAAACATCTGGACAAGCATGGAAACCACCAGGAAATTATGCTTGGATATTCTGACGGAAGTAAAGATGGTGGAACACTCACAGCCAACTGGAGACTTTACAAAGCCCAGCAGGAAATTCACGATATGGCCCTTGAATACAATGTTGGATTGAAATTCTTCCATGGTCGTGGTGGATCTCTTGGCCGTGGCGGCGGACCATTGAACCGGAGCCTGCTTTCTCAACCAGTGGAAACTCTTGGCGAAGGCGTGAAAATTACAGAACAAGGAGAGGTCCTCTCTTCTCGTTACCTGCTGAGGGATATCGCATACCGAAGCCTTGAGCAAGGAGCCTCTACCCTTCTAGAGGGAGCCATGAACATTTCTAAAGAGTCCGAACAAGGTCACCACCGGGAAGAACTATGGGAGCAAGCTCTTGAAGACATTTCTGATGTATCCTTGAAAAAATATCAATCGCTCGTATTCGGTGATTCAGACTTCTTGACTTACTTCAACGAAGCGACACCGTTACAGGAAATCAGTGAACTGAACATCGGTTCACGTCCAATGAAGCGTAAAGACAGTTCCAAATTTGAAAATTTAAGAGCCATCCCATGGGTTTTCGCTTGGACACAAAACCGTCAGCTCATTCCAGCATGGTACGCTGCTGGTACAGGACTTGCCAGTTATATTGATAATAACGACGATAACCTCGCAGTTCTCAAGCAAATGTATGAGAACTGGCCGTTCTTCCGCTCTACCATCAACAATTTGCAGATGGCCCTGACAAAAGCGGATATTCAGACAGCTAAAGAATATAAAGCCCTTGTCAATGATCAAGAACTTGGTGAACGTATTTTCCAAAACATCGTAGAAGAATACGACCGCACCAAAGACATCTTGCTGCAAATCACAGGGGATGCTGAACTTCTTGATCACCAACCGACAATCAAAGAATCCGTACGACTTCGTAATCCTTATGTGGATCCATTGAACTTCCTTCAAGTGGAACTCATCAAGGAATTACGCCAAGTCGAGGATCATGAAGATATCTTGACAGAAGTTCTTCTCACCATCAGCGGAATCGCAGCCGGCCTTCGCAACACAGGCTGATCAATAAATACCAAACCGAGTATAACCCTCCCAGGTTATACTCGGTTTTTTTATTCAACAATATGGCAGGATTGTGGAAGACTCGATTTCGAGACTTTTGTGGGAGTTTAGGGGCGGAGGGAAAAGGTTCGCTTTCCGTGGGCGAGTGATGAGCCTCCTCGAGCTAACGCTCTGCGGGGTCTCATCTACCACGCACTTCCCACAGGAGTTTCACCGTTTCCCTCCGCCCCTTTACCATATGAGTTTCTCGAAATCGCTCTAGTAGTAACCTGACGTCTTCTTTAATGAAGACCTGCTCACCCACGCCGTTATAGAGTCGCTTTAACCATAGATCCTGCACGGATAAGGCGTGGGAACAGGGTCTGGGAAACGTCCGCATGAAAAGCGAATGGAAACACGAACGTGTGTGTTTTTCTACTGACTGATCCCAAACACTGCAAATCGTCGTTTCCCTGACCCCGTATCCATGGCCAGGAATTGTCATTCATTATTTCAACTAGACAAGGCTTTCTCTAAGAATGCGCGGTATGTGTTCCTTACGCTCCCGCGGAAAGCGAGTCATTTCCAGCAGCCCCCATCCACTCAACAAAAGGCTCGAAACTGAGTCTTCAACAAAAGGGAGCTTTACTGGAGGAACGAACGCTTGAGTTCTTTTAAACAATTGAATTCATATGGAATCCCTCATGTATTTTACAGTTTTGGACAAAGTAAAACAGAAATTAAATAAAGTGAGGGATTCATCATGTTCAGTATCCTAATTGGACTCGTATTACTTATGCTTTTGGCTTATCTTGGATGGTCCATCATCTGGATTGCGCCACTCGTATCAGGTATTGTGGCGATTTTAAGTGGAATGGATATCCTTCCCGCTTATACAGATACCTATATGCAGGGATTTGTTGACTTTGCTAAAGACTACTTTCCGATTTTCCTCTTCGGTGCGATTTTCGGAAAGCTGATGGAAGATACGGGAGCTGCACAGTCGGTTGCCCATAAGATTTCGAGCGTGATTGGTAAAAAACGCGCCATTCTCGGAATGCTTTTATCTGCAGCGATTCTTACGTATGGCGGGGTTAGTCTGTTTGTTGTTGTCTTTGCTGTGTATCCATTGGCTGTAGCGATGTTCCGTGAGGCGAATGTTTCCAGAAAGTTGATTCCATCCACGTTCGTACTTGGAGCTTTCACTTTTACAATGACAGCTCTTCCTGGAACACCTCAGATTCAGAATATCATTCCAATCAACACCTTTAAAACAGACACGATGGCAGCTCCAATTCTAGGAATAGTTGCCGCATTGATCATGGCTGTCGGCGGATATTTTTATTTGAAATTCCGTGAAAAACAACTCAACAATAAAGATGAGAAATTCACGGAGCCTGAAGGTGACAACCAAGTAAAAAGTGTAAATGAAGAAGAACTTCCAAACTGGATTCTTTCCACTATCCCTCTAATCGCTGTTGTATTAACGTTGAATGTATTCGACATCAGTATCTTAGCTGCATTGCTCATCGGGATCATTTTAATCATGATCTTTAACTGGCAGGATTATAAAGATTTCATTAAAGCCATTAATGGTGGGGCTTCCGGTTCGGTCATGGCTACCATCAATACGAGTGCGGCTGTTGGATTTGGTACGGTTGTAACGGCTTCACCTGGGTTTGACTCCGTAAAGGATTTGATTTTCAGTATTCCGCTAAGCCCGTTTTTCTCAGAAGCCTTTGCCGTCAGTCTGCTTGCGATGATTACAGGGTCGGCTTCTGGCGGAATGGGAATTGCCCTTGAAGCTCTGGGACAGGAATATTACAATATTGCTGTCAATCAAGGGTTGAGTCTTGAAGCTTTTCACCGAATTACTTCGGTAGCATCAGGGGCCTCTATTCTTCCCCATAACGGTGCTTTATTGACATTGTTCACTGTTACAGGGCTGACACACAAGGATTCTTACAAGGATGTATTCGTTGTTGGCCTTCTTATTCCGATGGTCGCAACGATTGCGATTATTGTCCTTGCCATGATGGGCATCAACTAAATAAAGCTTCTCTCCTCAGGAGAGAAGCTTTTTATTAAATGCAAATCAAAAACACGTCCCACAAGGGGACGTGTTTTATTATTATTGAACGGTGTAGCCACCATCGATGACCGCTGCTTGTCCTGTGATGCTTTTCGCTTTTTCACTGACAAGAAAGATCGCATAGTCTGCAATTTCCTGGACTTGCAACAATCGTTTTTGTGGCACGAGTGGGTAAATAACCTCTTCCAACGCTTTTTCCTTATCAATGTTTCTCGTTTTCGCAAGGTCTTCTAATTGGTTTTGTACAAGCGGCGTGTCCACATACCCCGGGCAGATCGCGTTTACCGTAACACCGTGATCCGCGCCCTCTAGAGCAGCTACCTTCGTTAATCCGATAACCCCATGTTTGGCACTGTTGTAACCAGCTTTTCCAGCAAAACCGATAAGTCCATTGATGGAAGCCATATTCAAAATACGACCATAACCTTGTTCCTTCATGTGTGGGAACGCATACTTCGTCCCATAGAATGGTCCTTTCAACATAATGTCCAGAATCAATCCGTATTTTTCACTAGGGAATTCTTCAATTGGAGCCACATGCTGGATTCCTGCATTATTGACGAGAATATCAATTTTACCGAACTTACTGACCGTTTCTTCAATTGCATTTTTTACATCTTCTTCTTTCGCGACGTTGGCAACGACCCCTTCTACTGTATGTCCTTGGGACCGCAGCTGTTCAACTGATTTGTTTAGGGTCTCTTCATTGATATCATTAAGCATGACTTTCGCGCCTGCTTTTGCAAATTCCGTGGCGATCTCAAGTCCAATCCCCTGTCCGGAACCAGTAATTAAAGCTGATCTACCTTCAAGCATTGCAACTCCTCCTTTAAAATAAGCACTCTACCTTTAATTTTCCCTTTTCTAAGAAAATATGTACAAAAAAAACTCAGCCTCCTGAGGCTGAGTTTTTACATCTTAATAAAGTTTTCCTTGACGGTACATGATCGTTGATAGTTTGGTGACGGAATGAATGTAACAGTTTTGTCTTAACGGAAACGGATCTCCAAAGAATTGTGGAAGAATCGTATCCATTGTCTCTCTCAGCTTATCAAAAAGTTTTTCGAAGACCTGATCCTCCGTCATGAACTGGGCTTCTCTCCCTTGCACCCATTCGTAATAAGAAACAATGACACCACCTGCATTGGCTAAGATATCAGGGACAATCAGTACACCTTTATCCGCAAGATATCGATCTGCTTCTTCTGTAATTGGTCCATTTGCGCCTTCTACGATGATCTTCGCTTGAATATCCTTCATATTTTCTTTATGGATTTGATCTTCCAACGCTGCTAAGATCAGAACATCGACATCCAATTCCAGCAAATCATCCCGTTCTTTGATCTCTGCTACAAGCTCATGCTCGTTCAATTCTTGTTCTGTTGAAGGCAGATCCCCACCATGCTCTTTCGCGAATTGGACAAGACCAGGAATGTCCAGGCCATCCGAGTTATAGAGCATGACATTTGCATCGCTCACAGCAACCACACGGTTTTTCAGGTGATTGCATTGATAGGCTTCAAGGGCAGCTACAGAACCAAGGTTACCGAAACCCTGGACCGCCATTTTCAACTTTTTATCGGCATGGTCCAAAGCCGTATGTGCAAAAATATTTTCTGTATCTCCCAGCCATTTTCTATGTTCATTGACGAAATCATGCATCAGATATCGGAACGTATAGTAGACCCCTTTTCCGGTCGACTCTCTCCTGCCTAACGATCCGCCGTTTACGATGCTTTTTCCTGTAAAACTGTTTCGATACGGTTCTCCGGGATGAATGTTTTTGAATTCTCCCATCATCCAGTCCATTTCCCGTTCCCCTGTACCTACGTCCGGAGCTGGGATGTCCTTGTCAGGTCCGAGAATATCATTGAAATATTGGACGTATTTTTTACATATTAAATTGAGTTCTTTGATGCTGTACTCTTTCGGGTTGATGACCACTCCCCCTTTACCTCCGCCAAAAGGAAGTTCATGCAGGGCATTTTTCAAAGTCATGAGTTTCGCTAAATTGGATACTTCATCTTCATTAACCGATTCATGAAAACGAATCCCGCCTTTATAAGGACCCACGGTATCACTATGTTGGACGCGGAATGACGGAATCCTTACAATCGTTCCATTTTCTGTAGTGATACGTAGAAAAGATTTGTGGATATGATTTGGAGTTGAGAGCAGGGCGACCAGTGAATTGTACGCTTGCTCCCTGGTTTGTGCCTTCAAATCCGGAAGAAAATCTTCATCCTCCATGATCGCTTTTAACGACTCTTCAATAATGGTTTGTTGTCTTTGCATAAGCCGGTAGCCTCCGTTCTAATGAATTGGTCCTGTGTGTATTTCCTTATCTATGAGTCCATTCCCCAAACGGAAGCTATAAAACGTTTTCAGCAAAGAAAAAAGCCCCCTGCGTGAGGAAGCTTTCCCATTAACCTAAGATATTGTAGCCAGAATCAACATAAACGATTTCCCCTGTCACACCACGAGACAAGTGGCTCATCATGGCGAGCGTCATATCTCCGACTTCTTCCTGCGTTACATTCTTTTTGAGTGGAGCGGTTTCTTCAATTTTGTGTAAAATTTCATTGAAGCTTGAAACCCCTTTTGCTGCAAGTGTACGTACCGCACCAGCCGAAATGGCATTGACTCTGATTTGATTTTTCCCTAAATCGGATGCCAAATAACGGACCGTGGCTTCTAAAGATGCTTTCGCTACCCCCATGACGTTGTAACCTTCGACCACACGTTCAGCCCCAAGATAACTCATGGCAATCATCGTTCCGCCTTCCGTCATATAAGGTTGACTTGCTTTCGCTACAGCAATAAGTGAATAAGCACTAGTATCCTGCGCAAAAGCGAATCCATCACGGGAAGTATCGACGAAATCCCCTTTTAAATCTTCCGCATGGGCAAAAGCGATGGAATGACAGACCCCATGAATGACTCCGACTTTCTCACCGATCTCTGCAAATGCCCGCTGAATACTTTCATCACTGTTCACATCACACTGAACAATGGCTTTCGCATCCAGGCCACCGTCTGCAAGCAGCTTCTCGAGCTTTTTATAACTTCTTTCTTTTCGGTATGTAAAAATAACGTTGGCTCCTGCCTGATAAAGCGATTTAGCCACACCCCAGGCAAGGCTTCTCTGGTTCGCCACACCCATGACGACGATGTTTTTATCTTTCATTTGTAAAATATCTTCCATAGTAACCTCCAACATCTGTTTTCTTAGTTATACCTTATTATGAAGACGATTGTCTACATTTCATTCATTTCCACATGAGAAAACCTTCCACTAAGGGTTTCGAACCGCTCCCCTTGCTGAATCTTCAAAGGCTCGTAAAACAATGGGCCGTCGAATACGAATGTATGAAATTCCCCGTATTCTCCACACGGGTCGACCTCAGAAGACAGGGAATGCAAAAACTTACGATCATAACGAACCCCAGGTAACCTTTCATTCAATTTCTCCGTATCAACCGTAGTAATTATTGCTTGAAATCCTTTTTCTATGACTTCTTCCGCCACCTTATGTGAAGACAATCCCCATAACGGATAGATGCCTGTCATTCCGTTCTTCTTTAATAAATCGTCGCGAAACGCTCGAATATCCTCAAGAAAAAGATCAGCATAAACCACCCTATCGATATTGCTGTCCTTGAAACCATGGAACAACCGCTTCATTACTTCATCATAAACTTCATTAGACGCACGTTCGGGCATGGTGACGACTTCAAGTGGCAGACCAATTGCATCCGCTTGATTCTTAAGCAGGTTCTCATTGACTTCATGAACAGGTAACCGCAAAGATTTTTCAGAGACGGTTGAAAAAAGACCTTTGACTTCATATTTTTCATCGTCCATCACCTTTTGCAAGGCAAGGGCAGAATCCTTACCGCCACTCCAAGAGACTATGACATTCTCAGGCATTTTCCCATCACTCCCTAATAAGAATGTAAATGCAGTGCCATGTGGATCAGGTTTTCACTTCTTCCGTTTTTTCGAATGTAATCTTGAAAACATCCTTCCTTTTGAAAATCGAGAGACTCATAAAGGTGGATTGCCCGTGCATTGGATTCCAATACGTTCAACCGGATTATATCAATTCCTGCAGTTCGCCGGCATCGATCAATCATGGCCCCTACGAGTTTACGCCCGGTTCCCTTGTTCCTTCGTCCCCTTTTCACACTCACACCGAATGTCCCCTGATGTTTAGTGGAAGAAAGGGCTCCTAGATCAAAGTTTAAAAAGCCGACAACATCCCCGTCCATTTCAGCGACTAGAAAAAACTCCGGTTCTTCATAACGGCTGATCCACGCTCTTTCTTTTTCCAGGGAATCATGGAACTCAGAATGGTGTTTTAATCCATAGCCTTCGGATAAAAGCTCCTTAGCAATCGCCATTGTATAAAGTGCATCTTCAGTTCTCCCCTTACGAATCACACACCTGGTCTGGGTCATTTCTTCCCACTCCAATAAGCCCCCTCTTCCATGTGAGCAAAAGGAATATCCGTATCAACTTCACCAAAAACCTTTTCTTCCTCAAGGTCCTTTCCATTCAACCATCGAGTAAAATCAAATTCCACCGGTTCTCGATCCCCACCTAAAGCAAACCATGCTTTGTTTTCTTTTGGTAAGTATCCAGACGTGTGAATCGTCCCAGCCCAATTGTTGTACAGCTTAGAAAAAACGCCACGATCTGTATCATTCATCAACCGGAAGGCATCATAGGCGTCTTTCACACTCTCACGATTCGATTGGATCGCATCCATACGCTTCATAGAATCCACAAGGTGGTTTCGGTTTTCCTTTTTCATAATTTCAAAATGGTTGGTACAAACGTCCGACTCCCTTACTTCCACTCCCCGAGGAGATGCTTCCACTACATACGTCACATTGCTTTGATCGAATACGGTATAACTGAATGAATGGCGGTGAGGAATCTCACGCAGCATTTGAACAGCTTCGGTTACGTTAGCGCAAGATTCAAGCACAAGACGACCAATCATACAGCAAATAAACCCATCTCCCGGGCGCTTGCGGTGCATAAAGTTATAGCCCATCACAAGCCCTTTTTCATTCATCCCATCCATACGTCCGGTAATACGCTGCGTCGGTCCTATAATGCTGTAACCTTGGTCGGTCGGTTGAAAAAGACTATACCGTCCCTCATATGTCTTCGGCATGTAATCATAATTCCGAATGAAATAGCCGTCTCCGGTCATAATCGAACATCCACTCCGTTTATAGTCGATGCGATATCCACCAAACTCCATCATCACTCTTTCCATCGGCCATTCCAGCGCATCCCTCAAGCCAAGAAGCTCATCCCATACGCCTGGAGCGAAACGTGTGATCGCTTCCTTCACTTCCTGTTCTTCTACAATAAAACGAGGCTTCCTCACCCGCCATTGTTTTTCTCTATTCTTCACTGTCCACGAATCTCTCAGCAGTTGTCCTTGATAAAATCCAAAATCATAATGCGTGCCTCTAAATTGCAAAAGATCGCTATGTATTTTTTTCATCATCGTTTCCTTTCTAACCATTTCTGCCTTCAATGTACCAGATTCCACTTCAAAATTGAACTCTCCCCTACTGTTATTAAACATAATGGTAGGATTCTTGAAGACTCAGTTTCGAGACGTTTAGTGCCTGGATGGGGCTACGGGGAATGAGTCGCTTTCCGTGGGAGCGCGGTGAGCCTCCTCGGACTGCGTCCTCCGGGGTCTCACCATGCACTTTTTCTCCACAGGAGTCTCCCCATTCCCCTCCGCCCCCTTTGCCATGTCAGTATCTCGAAACCACATAAAGAATCAGCACCCTTCTAACTTAATCGAGCTAGGCAGTTTGAGCATCCGTGTCAGGTATTAATATTCCTAATGCTTGATATAGAGCGGATCCTACCTACAGTCCATGGATAGTGGAAGACATCTCGTCCAGGTATAGGGGTTCGTTTCTCTATCACATGTAATGGGGTGGTTGGGAAGCTGCGAGACTCCCGTGGGAGAAAGGAGATGGGCGAGATCCCGCAGGACGTAGTCCGAGGAAGCTCGCCACTCCCCCACAGGAAAGCGAGTTGCTTCCCAACCATCCCTGACGCTCAACAAGAAAACGAACCCCGAAACACATCTCGAATCTGAGTCTTCCACAATCGGGAGCTTATGTGAAAGAATTGGTTGGGGATTGATACATTTAGACTTTTAAATATTTTTGGAGAGGGAATCGAATAATAAGGAAAGATGAGAGAATTTGCTTAATCATTCTAGTTTTTCACCAGTAATTTTGGTACTCTAAAGGTTGTAACAATCAGAAAGCGTTTTCGAATAGGGGATTAAGGAAAAGGTGGTGGAACAAAGATGAAAGAAGTCGTTATTTTGGGGGGCGGCTACGGCGGTATGAACACTTTGCACGGGTTGCTCGATCAAATCCCAGAAGATGTACATATCACTGTCGTCGACAGGAATCCTTACCATTCATTAAAAACTGAATTTTACACTATAGCAGCAGGAACGGAGTCTGACCGTCATGCTCGCGTTGATTTCCCGAAGCACGAGCAAGTCACTTATGTCTTCGATGAAGTGGAGAAAATCGACACAGAAAACGAGACCATCGTCATAAAAGGCGGAGAAAAAAGTCTTCCCTACGATTACTTATTAATTGGTCTCGGCTGTGAGGATAACTATCACGGCATCGAAGGAGCACGAGAGTTCACCGAAAGTGTGCAGACGTTCTCTAAAGCAAGAAGTGCAGGCTATGCTATTAATAACCTCGGGGCCTACGGAAAGGTGACCGTTGTCGGAGCTGGACTAAGTGGGATCGAGGTCGCTTCAGAAGTCCGGGAAAGCAGGCCGGACTTGAACATTCGCTTGTTGGACCGTGGCGAAACGGTATTGAAAGCCTTCGATTCCAAAATTCAAGATTATGTGGAGAAGTGGTTTAAGGATAATGAGGTTGAAGTCATCCACGGGGCAAACGTTGAATACGTTGAAAAAGATGGCGTATGCAACAATGGAGTTTGTTATTTGAACGATGTGACAGTATGGACTGCAGGGGTTCGTCCAAACTTCCTTGTCAGAGAACTTCCTTTTGAAAAAGATGACCAGGAGAAAGTCATCGTCAATGATTTTTACCAAGTGCCTACCCATCAAAATGTCTATGTTGTAGGTGATTGCGCATCTTCTGAACACTCTCCTAGTGCACAGCTTGCCGGTCAGCAAGGAGAGAAGGTAGCTGATGTACTAAATGCCGTACTTAGAGACCGCGTACCTGAACGTCCTTCTGAAGTGAAGCTAAAAGGTGCTCTCGGCTCTCTTGGGAAAAATGACGGATTTGGCAACATGCTTCAAAAACCTATGACAGGTGTCCTTCCTCGTCTTGCTAAATCAGGGGTTCTCTGGTTAAGCAAACGCCACTAAAAAAGATCGATCACATAAATGTGATCGATCTTTTTGTTATACGAGTGACTTTTGTAAAAGACCTCCGAGATATTTTGCCAGCTCAAGCATCCCATAAGTTCCTGCTTTTGCTTCAGCATCCGAATTGTAGTTTGTGTTCGTGTTCACATCATAGGTGTAAAAACGACCTTCTTTATCCTGAATCGCCTCAATTCCAGCTACGTCAATATTGTTTTCCCGTAAGAACCTTTCGTAATCATCAACGATGGACGGTCGATAATTTTCGAGAACTTCAAACTTCGCTTTTGGTGTTTGTGGTTCCGCATCCGTCGGGCAATACAAATCTTCAATCGAGCACGCGTCTGCCGGGCAAAGTTCAAAACCTTCAGACGTATCGACCTTCACCCCATAAACAAACGTTCCGCCTACGAATTCATGACGGACAATATAAGGCTCTGGAGCTTCAATATATTGTTGAATCAATGTAATCCCATCAACTGGTTCCTCAAAAGAGTCACTATCCAAGTATTCACGCAACGCTTCCGTAGAATGGAAAAGCTGAACTCCCTGCCCTTTTCCAGCACGGTTGTGTTTCGTTATGAACGATCCCATGTCCAACTGCCGCGCAGCATCCAGAATATTCTCTTTCCCTACAGCAGTAATCGTCTTCGGTGTGCGAATGCCAGCTTGGTTTAAAGCCATATATTGATTGACCTTACTGACTTCAAGCCTTAAAGCCCGGCTGCCATTTACTATGGTGCGATCATGGCGTTCGAGCCAAGCAAGGACAGCTTCAGTAAACTCAGGTGCGTAACGGTGATTCCTTGTATGAGAAGAAGCACTGATGCGGTTGTAAAAAATCCCTTCCGGGGGCTCGCTTGTCAAATCGAGAGTCCCTTGATCTAAATGCCAGAGCTCATATGGAAGGTCGAGCTCTTCTAAACGCTCCGTCAAATGATCGGTCCATTCATCGTTCTCATGGAGAATATAAATTTTGCTCATCGAACCGACTCCTTTCCATTTCTTCTTGTTACTTATCATATCACAAAAAACCGATAAGGTTACTAGGAATAAGCTCATTACAAGGAAATACCAAATCCCATAAACGCTCCCTATTCTTCAAGACTCAGTTTCGAGATGTCTTCGGGTTTCGTTGCCATGTTGGGCGTCAGGGGTGGCTGGGAAGCTACTCGCTTTCCTGCGGGGATGACGGCAAGCCATTCCCGCGGGAGTCTCGCAGCTTCCCAACCACCCCATTCGATGTAGGTGAGAAACGAACCCCTATACCAAGATGGGGCGTCTTCCACCCCAACGCAGGATCAGGCATAAAGCGCTCCAAATCAA